>NZ_DLNT01000057.1:0-89665 GCF_002477055.1 Clostridium sp. UBA7503 | reverse complement strand
ATGCTGGGCGCACTTAAAAAACCCTTTAATGCTAAAATCATTAAAGGGTTTTAATATGTTTTAATTTTCTATTCTAGTATTTTTAGGTTAAACTTTTATTTATTCTTCCATCTTCATAGATCTCATAGCATTTAATACAGCTATTATTGTAACTCCCACATCTGCAAATACCGCCATCCACATATCGGTAATTCCTAGCGCTGTTAATACTAAGACTATAGCTTTTATCAATAAGGAAAATACTATATTTTGAACTACAATTTTTTGCGTCTTTCTAGCTATTTTTATAGATGTAGATATTTTTTCAGGATCGTCAGTCATAATAACAACATCAGAAGCTTCTATAGCTGCACCTGAGCCTATTCCCCCCATCGCTATCCCTATATCTGCTCTAGCTAATACAGGAGCATCATTTATTCCATCTCCAACAAATACTAATCTTCCCTTCTTAGAAAGATCATTATATATTTTTTCTACTTCACTTACTTTTTCATGTGGCATTAATTCGGCTCTAGTCTCATCAATGGAAATAACCTTTGCAACATATTCAGCAATTGTTTTATTATCTCCAGTAAGCATAACAGTTTTTTTAATTCCTAATTCTTTTAACTTTGCAATAGCCCTAGGCGAAGTATTTTTTATTCTATCAGAAATCACTAAACTTCCTACAAAATTATTATTTACTGCAACATATATAATAGTACCTACTTCATTTGATTTTACGTATTTAATTTCAAGCTCTTCCATAAGCTTATAATTTCCTGCATATATATATCTATCACCAAAGTATATTTTTACACCTTTACCTGTAATCTCTTCATAACTCTTTATTCTACTTTTATCAATAATAGCCTTTGTACTAATTTTTTTATAGGATTCTACAATAGATTTTGCAATAGGATGATTAGAATATATTTCAGCATATGCCGCATATTCCATTAACATGTCCTCTGTAATGAATCCATAAGGAGTAATTTTTGTAACTTCAAAGCTTCCTTCTGTTAATGTACCTGTTTTATCAAAAATCACCACTTCCGCTTTGCTCAATGCTTCAAGATAATTTCCTCCTTTGACAAGCACCCCACTTCTAGATGCTCCTCCAATCCCACCAAAGAAGCTTAAAGGTATTGATATTACAAGGGCACAAGGACAAGATACAACTAAAAATGATAGTCCTCTATATAACCAGATATATAAATCTTCACCCATAATTAATGGTGGTAAAAAAGCTAGTAGAATAGCTAATATAACCACAATAGGAGTATAGTATCTAGCAAACTTTGTTATAAACTTTTCTGTTGGTGATTTTTTACTTGAAGCATTTTCTACTAATTCAAGAATCTTTGATACTGTAGATTCACTAAATTCCTTAGTTATTTTAACTTCAATAGGAGAAGTTTTATTTATAGATCCAGCTAAAACTTCATCTCTTTCCTTAACTACTCTTGGAACAGACTCTCCTGTTAAAGCAGAAGTATCTATTTGAGAATCCCCCCTTACTATAACTCCATCTAAAGGAATTATTTCACCTGGCTTAACAATTATTATTTCACCAATGCCTACCTCTTCTGGAGATACTGAAGATATATCCCTGTTATTTAATTTTAAATTTGCATGGTCTGGACGAATATTCATTAACTCTGATATAGAATTCCTAGATTTATTAACTGCTAATTCTTGAAAAAACTCTCCTACTT
Organism: Clostridium sp. UBA7503; assembly: GCF_002477055.1. Taxonomy (NCBI): domain Bacteria; kingdom Bacillati; phylum Bacillota; class Clostridia; order Eubacteriales; family Clostridiaceae; genus Clostridium; species Clostridium sp. UBA7503. Next base: position 87,968 of record NZ_DLNT01000057.1, on the reverse strand, counting down.
GATAAAATAGCATTACACCAATAGCTTCTGGATATTCACCAATTAAAAATGCACCAACTGTAGCTATACTCATTAAAAAGTTCTCATCAAAAACTTGACCTTTTATTATATTTTTACTAGCAATAAGCAGAATATCTCCACCAATTACTAAATAAGCAGCTATAAATAATAATAAACTTACCATATCCTTAGTTAATACTCCAGCAACTGCAAAAGAAATTCCTATAATAAATCTTATTATTTGTTTCTTCTTAAATCCTTCTCCATGATCATGGTTATGATTATGAACATGCTCATCACCATGAGAATCCTTATATGTAACATTTTCTTCCTTGACTTTATTATCATTTGAATTAGAATTAACACTTTTTTTATTTATAATACTTTTATCAATTTCTTTAACTCTAACTCCATGTTCAATTCTAGTAGATATACTTTCCACATCATCAAATATTAGCTCTTCACCAATGCCATCTTCAACCTCTAAAATAGCTTTTGATGTCACAGAGCTGACTACAGCACTTTGTACGTAAAATAATTGATTTAGTTCACGTTCGATTTTCAAAGCACAATTTGTGCAATGTAATCCTTGAATTTCATAAAGCCTTTTTGTTTGTCCCATTATTTTACTCCCCCTATTAATAGTTTATTCATTAACGTGGCTAAGTCCTTTATAGAAAATATCTTTAACATGATCATCATCTAAAGAATAATATACAACTTTTCCATCTTTTCTTGATTTTACAATCCTAGCTAGCTTTAGTACTCTTAATTGATGAGATATTGCAGATTGTGTCATATTAGTTAAAGCTGCTATGTCGCAAACACAGGCTTCTGTATTTAATAAAATATTTAATATTCTAACCCTAGTAGGATCTGCCATAGACTTAAATAAATTTGAAAGTTCTTCTACTGTAGTATCATTTAAAGTTTTGTCTTTTAATTTTTCAGTAACTTCATCATGTATGCAAACTTGCATACAAACCTCTTCTTTATACATATATTACATACTCCTTTCATGTGAACATTTGTTCATATGTTTATATTATTCTCATTTCTTTTTTTTGTCAATACTTCTTAAATAATATATTTATTTAAGAATTTTATATAGTTTATAATATAAATATTAATTATAAATTTACACCCCAAAAATAAAATGACTGTCTACAAAGGCAGTCATTTTGTTTTTAATTCATTCATTAAAATAAGTATCTATCATCTTCTCTGCAATTCTTTTATTTAAGGAAGCTGAATTTAAAAGTGTTAATATAATCAATAATATTTTTTTATAATCCTCATAATTTTTATTAGTTTCTTTTTCACATAAATTAGTTGTATCATTGACAATTAAAGTTAAGAATTCTTTTTCTTTATCAATTTGATTTTTCTTTAATGAAAGATACTCATTATATATATTACTTAATTCAAAATTTGATTTTTCTTCTGATAATACTTTTATCATAGGGGTAAATAATTTTTTTATATCACCTATAGACAAAATTTGTTTTAAATCATAAATCAAAATCATTAAAAGAATATGATCTTTAGAATATTTTTTATTTTTATTTTGAAAAAGTAATTTGTCTTTAGAATAGTTATTTATCATAGTCTTGGTTAAAATCTTGTCCGCAGGGTTTCTTTTTATATGCTCTAAATTATTTTCAAATAATTGAATTACCTGATCCATATATAAATCAATATCTGGTATTTTATTGATATTAATCCTATCATCTAAATTCATATCAATTAAAAGTTTTTCTAAATTCTCTATATTAAAGTTCACATAATCACCTTGTATAATGAACTCATAGTAAAAATTCATTATACTTTCCCTTTCATAATAATTTTTATTATACTTAACATAAGACGCTGTGGATTAGTTCAATCACCTATAGCTAGACTATTTAAATTGAGGATATAACCACAGCTTTATGCTTATTTGTTAATTAGTTAGATAACGCATGACATTTTATATAGAGCAAGGATACATTTAGCATAAAGTTAGTGGAACATAGCGGACTAATTTAAAAAGGAGTTGTTCTTATGCTTTATGTCGGTATTGATGTGGATAAAGACAAACACGATTGCTGCATTGTAAATTCAGATGGAGTTATTATTAATGATTCTCTACGTATATGTAATTCAAGTGAAGGCTTTGAACTACTATTCCCCTGTATCATATCAAATTCAAGATCTAAAGTCACTAACTAGACATCGCTATAGAATGATATGATATCGATCAAGGCTGAAAATATCAATAACTAGACTCATAGATATAATCTTTCCTGAATTACCTAAACACATTTGGTCAATTCATCAAAATTCTTCTTATTGCCTCCTAACGGAGTTGTCAAATCCGAAGGATATTGCAAGTTGTCATCTAACTAAGTTAACTAATATTCTTAATAAATCCTATCAAGATCGCTATGGTAAAGCTAAGGCTATTGAAATAAAGGAAGCAGCTAGTTGTTCAATTTGCATGAGCGTAAGCTCTTTATCATTCGAACTTAAGCAAACCATTAGGCTAATTCAGTCAGTTCAAACAGAAATTGCTGCTTTATATATCCAAATAAAGAAAGTTGTTATTGAAACAAACACTTCACTAATGACAATTCCAGGTATTTCATCCACTTTAGCTGCTATTATTCTATCTGAAATTGGAGATATCGATAGATTCACAACTCCAGCAAAACTCTTAGCCTTTGCTGGTTTAGAACCTTCTACATACCAATCTGGTAAATATAATGCTTCGTATACACCAATGGTGAAACGAGGTTCTACATATCCGCGTTGGGCCATGCTAACGGCATCAATGACAGTTACTATGAGAGATGAAACTTTTGATTTATACCTTTCGAAGAAACGAGATGAATGTAAACATTACTACGTTGCTATGAGTCATGTAGCCAAAAACTAACCCGTACCATATTTTATCTTTTAAAAACTAATAATGCATTTGTTCCACAAATGTAATCCAATAAATTATTTTTAAAAGCAACATTCAAGTTGCTTTATTTGTCATGCAAATTTTTAGGCCACTAACAATTAAGAAATTTATATAAAAATTATATTGACTTTATATAGTTAGTCTCTTATGTATATTTTCTTTTATTATAATATTATTATTAATAGTAGTAAATACTATTATATATAAATATACATATTAAAATTATACTATAGTAACTTAAACTTAATTAATAATGATAATTAACACATTTTTAATAATTATCATATGTATTTATATAATAAATATGATATAATATTAATATGATAATACATAGTATTTAAAACTATATTACCCGATAAATCTTAGGAGGTATATTATGACTAATTTAAAATTTAGAGAACCCTTTAGTGGATTTTCCCATATGGTAGGAGCTATAATTTCTTTATTGGGTTTATGTTTCTTATTATTTGCCCAATTTCATAGTAATAATTACAACATATATACTTTAATATCAACTGTTATATTTGGAATAAGTCTAATTCTACTATATACAGCTAGTAGTGTATATCACCTTATCGTAGCTAAAGATTCAATAATAAATATTCTTAGAAAGATTGACCATGCAATGATATTTGTATTAATAGCAGGAACATATACACCTATCTGCCTAGTTTTATTAGAGACACCAATTAGATACTATATGCTGGCTATAATATGGGCTGTAGCTATAATTGGCATTCTTTTTAAATTATATTGGATTAATTGTCCTTCTTGGTTATCTTCTACTATTTATATCGCTATGGGATGGATGGCTATATTCATTTTTAATCCTCTTTCAAAAGTGGTATCTAGTATAGGACTTTCAATATTAGTATTAGGAGGAGTATTATATACCATAGGTGGAATTATATATTGCTTAGAAAGAAAAGGAAACCATAGAACTTTTGGTGCACATGAAATATTTCATATTTTTGTTCTACTTGGAAGTTTTACTCACTATTACTTTATTTATAGGTATGTATTTAATTTATAACATTTAATTAATAAAATTTGTGAAAATAAAAACTACTGATTAATTAATAAATTATATCAGTAGTTTTTACTATTTTTACTCTTTTATATCTATTTTTTCAGGAACTCTCATAATAAAATTTTCTATATCCTCATCATACTCATTCTCCGATTTACCCTTAGCAAATTTAGAATCTGAGGGTGGAGATATAATGTAATTAATTATTATCGATATGACAATTCCAACAATAGTATCAACGGTTCTTTGAAAAGCGTACAAAACTATATTTTCACTAGTCATAGTAATCATAATTACACAAAATACAACACAAGCCATAGATATAGAGTCTTGCCATTTTAATATATTAAGTAATGTTATCAAAAGTACCATTCCTAAAAAGAGCAGAAATATGTTACCTGGATCTATTAGAACAGTTATAATGCCTATTAATCCTCCTATTATAGTACCAAGCACCCTTGCAATTCCAGCATTAATTCCCTTCTTCACTGTGGTTTCCATAGAAATTAAGGCACCTGTAACTACAAAAAATGGTGATTGAAGATGAAACAATTCGGCTACAATTACACTTATTACTGCGGCTAGAGCAGTTTTTATATTTCTCATACCGATATATTTCTTAAATTTATATATAGAGTTTAAGTTATTCAAGATTACAATCTCCTTAATTAATGTTGTTCATTTTTAAATTATGTAAAAAGTATTATTAATATTATATATAACTTGTAATATTGTGTCATCACTAATTAAAAGAAAGATCAATAAATTTAAATAACTCATATGAAAATAACCCTTTACTTGTAAGCTTTACCTGTGGAATTACTGGTAAACTCATAAAAGATAAAGTTATAAATGCATCTATATCAGGTTTTAACCCATAGTTCTTTACTAATCTATTTAAATTTTTTAACTTATTATATACATAATCTATAGGTAAATTAGTCATCAATCCTCCTATTTCTAAGGGCAGACTATCAATTAGTACACCCTCACTTACTATAGTAATTCCTCCACCTATATCAATTAACTTGTTTACTGCCTTGCACATATCCTTATCATTATCTCCTATAACTATAATATTATGAGAATCATGTGCTATACTTTGAGCTATAGCACAGTTTTTAATACCTAATCCCGATAAATATCCTAAGGAATAATGATTAGTATTTTTATGTCTTTCGAAAACTCCTATTTTTAAAATATCTTCGTATTCACTCATATCTAAATATCCATCTATAGTTTTACTAGATTTCACTAATAACTTAGTTTCAAGCGATCCTTGAGTTACACCAATTACATTTACTTTGCTTCCATTAGATAGTATTCTAAAATCCTCCTCTTTTAGCTTTTCTATATTCATAGTGTTTTCACTTTTAATAATGTAAGATAATTTATTATAGTCATCTATTACTCTACCCGACTTAATAACTTTATAAATATCTACCTCATTTAAATCATTTAGAATAACCATATCAGCCTTATATCCTGGTGCTATAGCTCCTTTATCTTTTATTCCATAACATGTGTATCCATTATAACTTCCCATTATATAGGCTTTTATAGGATCCATACCACTTTGTATACTGAGTTTAATAGCATTATTTATAGATCCCTCTTCCACTAAGTCCTCTAGGTGTCTATCATCAGTGCAAAATAAAAATCTTCGAAAATTCTTATTGCTAACTGCAGAAATTAAATCCTTTAAATTTTTAGCAGCAGAACCTTCTCTTATAAGAATATACATACCTAATTTTACTTTTTCTAAAGCTTCTTCCTTTGAAGAACATTCATGGTCAGTTCTTACACCTGATAAAATATATTGATTAAGATATTTATAAGAAATTTGAGGCGCATGACCATCTATGATTTTATCTTTAAATACATTCAACTTATTCATCATGGACGGTGCTTGCTCTATTACAGAAGGTATATCCATTACCTCACCAAGACCTATTACTTCTGGTTGATCAATAAACTTAGATAAATCTTCCGCACTTAAAGTAGCACCATTTTCTTCAAAAGATACTGCTGGTACACAAGAAGGCATCATAAAATATATATCTAAAGGGCTTCTTTGCGCACTATCTAGCATGAAATATATCCCATCAATTCCAAGTACATTGGCAATTTCATGCGGATCAGCTACTACTGTAGTAACCCCATTGGCTAAAGCTACATTTCCATAAGATTCTGGAGTTGTCATTGAAGATTCTACATGAATGTGTCCATCCATAAACCCTGGACATATAACTTTAGAACTACAATCAATCTCCTTAATCCCTTCGTATGAACCAATTCCTATAATTGTGTCATTAATAATTCCTATATCTCCCTCTTCTATTTCTTCAGTAAATACATTAATAAATTTTCCATTTTTAAGTACTAAGTCGCATTTATCATTCCCTATAGTAGCACCTTTTCCTTTTCTTAATATTTCCATAATACCCCCTAAATTTGTAAATACTAAATACACTATATAGAAAACTATCTCATAGAAAAATACAAATTTATATTCTTCTATGAGATAGTTTTTAATTACTCTGTCCTAATATATTTATTCCATTGAGTATATATATGAAATAAACTAACTACATCCTGCATATTATACAAAAGAATTTTCTCTTTTTTTTCTATGGGCATTCTTGAAAAATACATATCATCTTTCATTATCTTACCAAAGGTTTTAGCCAATGTTGAGCCACTTATGACTTCACTTTCCCTAACAATGTCACATTCACTCTCTAGTGCTTTAAGGCCTATTGACTTCTGTTTAACTTGTTCATATTTTTTTTGTAAATCTATACTTTTAAAATATTCTTCCACAGTATAATTAAAATTATATTTTTTAAACAGATAATCAATTACTAGATAATCATTATTCCCTGAAAAAGTAACAACATATTCTTTTTTGAAAATATTTCTCATATTTTCAAAATATTCTTTAGCCAAGGCAAGAATTTTCTCAAGTTCATACTTATTTTCAATCATATACTGAGTAATTACCAACTTATTATTTTCTTCGTCATAATATCCTGCTCCAAAGACCCCTATGCATATAGGTTTCTTATAAACATAATGTTCTAAGTCAAAGAAAACTGATTTTTTATAAAGTTCATTATCTCCGCTAATATTTAGACTTTGTTTAAATTTATCTTTTTCAATGTCTATAGTACTTTCTTTAACTATCACCTTACCACTCATTTCTTTAATAGGTATTGTACTTTAAATAAACCTATATATAATTATATGTACTATAAAAATATATAATTATATTATACCATAAATAAATCCCTTTTATCTATATTATACATCCGTTTTATGTATTTTATTAATATATATTTTAAGTTGACATTGGTTATCATTTAGAATATAATAATACCATATATATTGATAATTATTTTCATAAAGGAGTGATATTCATGAATGTTTTTAATTTAAAACCTGGTGATAAAGGTTTAATTAAAGAACTTGCATGTGATGATAGATTAGCTAAAAGATTATTAGCTTTAGGATTTGTTGAAGGAACAGAGGTTTTAGTTAAGAAAACCGCTCCTTTAGGAGATCCAATTATTATAAATTTAAGAGGGACAGACCTTGCAATTAGAAAAAAAGATGCTGAATTAATTTTTATTAAGGAGGCAGTGTAATATGAAAACCATTGCCCTTATTGGTAATCCTAATGTAGGAAAAACAACTTTATTTAATGCACTAACAGGTTCTAACCAATATGTAGGTAACTGGGCAGGTGTAACTGTAGATAAAAAAGAAGGATATTTGTCAAAGGATATAAAAATTGTTGACCTACCAGGTATATATGCAATGGATACCTTTTCTAATGAAGAAAAAGTGTCTAAAAACTTTTTGTATACTGATGAAGTAGATTTAATTATAAATATAATAGACGGTTCTAATCTTGAGAGAAACCTTTACTTAACCTCTCAATTAACGGAATTTAATAAGCCTATTTTATTAGTCGTAAATATGATAGATGTAGCAGAAAGTAATGGAATTCACATTAATTATTCCGATTTATCTAAAGAATTAGGTGTGAATATTATGGCTATATCTGCTTCTAAAGGTGAAGGTGTAAAAGATGTTAAGGATTTTCTTATCAATAACTTTTCCTTTAACTCTATAGATAAAACTATTAATTCTAAACATGAGTTTAATAAAATGAACGAAAAAGAAACCTATGGATATATAGAAAACATTCTGAACAGATGTGTAGAAGGAAAAAAAACAAATATTAATACTATTACTGAAAAATTAGATTCTATCGTGCTTAATAAGTTTTTGGCTTACCCTATATTTTTAGCAATTATGTTTATTATATTTAAGTTTACCTTTGATTGGGTTGGTGGGCCACTGCAAGAATTAGCTGATAAACTAGTCAATGAAGACTTTGTATCTTTAATAGAAATACCTCTAGCTAATACATCCCCTTGGTTTAAATCATTAATAATTGATGGTATCATTGGTGGTGTTGGTTCAGTAATTGTGTTTCTTCCAATTATATTAACTCTATTTGTAGGGATTAGTTTCCTTGAAGATAGCGGTTATATGGCTAGAACAGCATTTATTATGGACAAGTTAATGAGAAAATTAGGACTTTCAGGAAAGGCCTTTATACCTTTAATAATGGGCTTTGGATGTTCAGTACCAGGAATAATGTCTGCAAGAACTTTAGAAAGTGAAAAAGATAGAAAGTTAACAGCTCTGATTATTCCTTTTATGTCTTGTAATGCAAGATTACCTGTATATGCCCTATTTGCTGGTGCACTTTTTGCAGGCTATGAATCATTAGTCATTTTCGGATTATATTTCTTAGGACTTATAGTAGCCTTTATAATGGCGTTTATATTTAAAAATACTTTATTAAAAAAAGACGAAGAACCCTTTATCATAGAATTACCTGAATACAAACTTCCTGAGTTTAAAAGTTTAATACTTCATACTTGGGAAAAAGGTAATGGATTTTTAAAGAAGGCTGGAACTTTAATATTCTCTATATCTGTTCTAGTATGGTTCTTATCAAACTTTAATATGAGTGGAATGTCTGAAATTAACGAAAGTTTCCTTGCATCTATAGGTAACTTCATATCTCCAATTTTTGTTCCACTAGGCTTTGGTACATGGGAAAACGCTGTGGCACTTTTAACTGGGCTCATGGCTAAAGAAGTAGTTATAGGAACTTTAGGAGTACTTTATACTGGTGATTTAGCTAATAGCATAGCTACAACATTTACAATAGCCAGTGGTATTTCTTTCTTAGTATTTACTTTGTTATACACACCATGTGTTTCTGTTATAGCTACCTTTAAGAAAGAATTTAGTGGAAAACTTGCTGTATTCTCAGTTGTATATCAATTTATTGTAGCATGGATTTTTTCATTTGGAATATATCACATAGCTTCACTGATATTTTAAAGAGGTGATAATATTTTGGAAATAATTATAACTATAATTATTGTTGTATTAGCCATCTTTATTCTTTTTAAAAATTTAAAGAAAAAATCTAAAGGATGTAATTGTGGTAGTTGTACCTCTAAATGTCCTAATTATGTTAATTCAATAGAAAAACATGAAGATGATAAATAACACAATAAATAAAGAAAATCCCTTGGATGATAAATTGTCCAAGGGATTTTCTTTATATTAATCTTTTATTACATTTCATCTACTGTTTCAAGACCTATAAGATGTAATCCATTTTCTATTACTTGAAGGGTAGCCTTAACTAAAGCTAATCTGGTATTCTTTGTTACTTTGTCCTTCGAATTAGATATATTTATAGAATTATAGAATTTATTAAAAGCTTTAGCTACATCTATAGTGAATCTTGTAATTATACTTGGTTGTAGTTTATCCAAAGCCTGCTTAATAGAATTATTAAACCCAGATAAAGTTTTAACTAGTTCAAACTCTTCCTCTGAAATAAGCTTACCATAATCAACTTCACCAGTGCCTTCTCCTAATTTTCTTAAAATACTCTTTCCTCTAGCATAGGTATATTGAACATATGGTCCAGTCTCTCCTTCAAAACTAAGCATTTCATCCCAATCAAAGATTATGTCTCTCTCTCTCGAGTTTTTAAGATAAGCAAATACAACAGCTCCAATTCCTACCTTTTTAGCTACTTCCTTTTTATTTTCTAATGTAGGATTTTTATCATTTATTATTTCTTCTGTTTTAACTACAGCTTCGTTTAACAAATCCTCAAGGAATACTACATCGCCTTTTCTTGTAGAAAGCTTCTTATCTGGGAAACGAACTAAACCAAATGGTACATGTATACAATCATCAGCCCAATCATAGCCCATCTTTTTAACTGTACTAAATACTTGTTTAAAGTGAAGGGATTGATCCTTTGCAACTACATATATATTCTTATAGAAATCATAAGTTTTCTTTCTATAGAACATAGCTGCTAAATCACGAGTTGCATATATTGTGGCTCCATCTGCCTTCTTTATTATACAAGGTGGAATATTAAGCTCCTCTAACATAACAACCTTAGCACCATTACTTTCCGTTAATAACCCTTTAGATTCTATTTCATCAATGACAGCGTCCATTTTATCTTGATAGAAGCTTTCCCCCGCAAAAGAATCAAATTTAACATTTAACATTTCAAATAACTTATCAAATTCCTTTAAACTTAAGTCTTTAAATTTAGTCCAAAGCTTAACTTCTTCTTCATTGCCATCCTCTAGAAGCTTAAAATGCTTTCTACCTTCATCATCAAGAGCAGGATTTTTTTCTGCTTCATCATGAAATTTTACATAAACCCTTAACATTTCTTTAATTGGTTCTTCCTCTAAAGCCTTCTCATCACCCCAATGATTATATGCATATATAAGTTTACCAAATTGTGTTCCCCAGTCTCCTAAGTGGTTTATTCCTATAGCATTATATCCTTGAGAATTGAATATTTTATAAAGAGAGTTACCAATCATAGTAGTATATAAATGTCCTACGTGGAATGGCTTTGCAATATTAGCTGAACAATATTCAACAATTACATTTTTGCCTTCTCCTTCTTTTGTACTTCCATAAGTCTCTTTCTCATTTAATACTTTTTCAATGATTTCCTTCATAAAATCATTTTTAGCTACAAAAAAGTTTATATAAGGTCCAAAAGCTTCTATTTTTTCAAATCCATCTAAATTACCAAGTAATCCTTTTAGATCTTGAGCTATCATATTTGGTGCTTTCTTCATAGATTTTGCTAACTGAAAACACGGGAATGCAAAGTCCCCCATTTCTGGTTTTGGTGGGTTTTCAACAAGTCTTTCTATTGTTTCCTTTTCCATATCTATATGCTTACATAAATTTTCTGCTATTATATTTTTATACTCCATAATAAATCCTCCTTTTTATTTCCAACTCTTTTATTTATTAAAATTTCAAAATTCATATAAAAAACCGTCTCTTTCCATTGGAAAGAGACGGTTATACACCCGTGGTACCACTCTAATTGACTTTTTAAAAAAGTCCACTCATAATTTTAACGCTTTTCACGACTAACCCTACTAAGTAACCCTTTTGGGCAGCTTCTCCAAGGTTCTCTTCCTAATTTATTATAAATAAATTTCCCTACAATTACTTGTTAAGATTCTTTTATTCTTGTGAAGCTCACACCAGCCTCCACTCGCTTTAAGAATTAATAAAGAAAGTACTGTCCTTTTCATAGAATTTCCATATTAAATTTTATTTTATTTGTATTATAAATAAATAATGGCAAAATGTCAACTAAATAAATCAATATTTATACAAACTAAATGTTAATTTATTCATATAATGCCTATCTACTACCAAAGTAATTTTTATATCAACCTAATCTCTATTTTAATTCTAGATACTCATCATAAGTCATATTCTTATCAATTACACCACCATGAATAATTTCTATTATTCTATTTGCAACAGTATTAATAAACTGATGGTCATGGGATGTAAATAATATAGTTCCAGCAAAGTTAATTAATCCATTATTAACTGCTGTTATGGATTCAAGATCTAGGTGGTTTGTTGGCTCATCTAAGATTAGTACGTTAGCTCCACTTAACATCATCTTTGATAGCATACAACGAACTTTTTCTCCTCCAGAAAGCACAGATGCTTGCTTTAATGCTTCTTCTCCTGAGAATAGCATTCTTCCAAGGAATCCTCTTATAAAACTTTCCGCCTTTTCTTCTGAAAATTGTCTTAACCAATCTACAAGATTTTGATCGCAACCCTCAAAGAACTCTGAGTTATCAGATGGGAAATACGATTGAGATGTAGTAATCCCCCATTTATAGCTTCCACTATCTGGTTCCATTTCACCCATCAATATTTTAAATAAAGTGGTTTTAGCAATACCATCACCTAAAAATGCTACCTTATCATTCTTATATATCATAAAACTTACATTATCTAAAACTTTAACACCATCAATAGTCTTACATAAATTCTCAACAACTAGCAAATCATTACCAGCTTCTCTATCCGCTTTAAATCCTACAAATGGATATCTTCTTGAAGATGGCTTAATATCATCAAGCGTTAATTTATCTAATTGCTTCTTTCTACTAGTTGCTTGCTTAGCTTTTGATGCATTAGAACTAAAACGAGCTATAAAGTTTTGAAGTTCTTTAATTTTTTCTTCTTTCTTTTTATTCTGATCCTTAGACATTTGTAATGCTAATTGACTTGATTCATACCAGAAATCATAGTTACCAACATACATTTGAATTTTTCCAAAGTCTACATCAGCCATATTAGTACATACTTTATTTAGGAAGTGTCTATCGTGGGATACCACAATAACAGTTCCCTCAAAATCCATTAAGAAATTTTCAAGCCAAGCTATAGATTTAATATCTAAGTGGTTGGTAGGCTCGTCAAGTAAAAGAATATCTGGATGACCAAATAAGGCTTGTGCAAGTAAGACTTTAACCTTCTCTGAACCATTTAAATCCTTCATTAACTTGTAATGTAAATCTTCTGTTATCCCAAGTCCTTGAAGTAATGTAGCTGCTTCACTTTCCGCTTCCCAACCATTAAGATCTGCAAACTCGCCTTCAAGCTCAGAGGCTCTTATACCATCTTCATCACTAAAATCTTCTTTAGCATAAAGAGCATCCTTTTCATTCATAATTTCAATTAATCTAGGATGACCCATAATTACAGTTCTTAGTACTTCTTCTTCATCATAAGCAAAGTGATCTTGCTTTAAAACTGCTAATCTTTGTCCTGGTGTTATATTAACTTCGCCTGTATTAGGTTCTATATCTCCTGATAATATTTTAAGAAATGTAGACTTTCCTGCACCATTTGCTCCTATTAATCCATAACAATTACCTTCTGTGAACTTAATATTAACATCCTCAAAAAGTTTACGTCCTCCGTATCTTAAACTAACTCCTGTAGTACTAATCATAACGTTACCTCCAATTATCATTAAAAAAGTCTTACCCATTGGGTAAAACCTCTTGAACTTTTCTTTAAAACATACGATTACTATTATAACATAGATTTATATTTTATACTATTCTTTACTTCAAATATTTTTACTTTCTACTATTATCTCTTGAAATCTATACTTTTGTCCTGTCGGATTCACCTTATTTTTAGGTGCTTCTTCTGTAAACATCTTATATGGTCTTACGAACAACCCACACTCCCCATATAATGCTCTATATAGCACCATCTTTTCTTGTGTTTCTGAATTTATTACAAAATCCTCAAGTAAATATAAATCCCCTTTGAAGTGTCTAAAAATCTTCCCCTTTAATTCTGATATATCTCTCATAACTCCTCCTATACAATTACTTTAATACTACAATAATCATAAATTTAACCTATTAAATCAATTTTTATATTACATCTTTTCCAAATGGTGCTAAAGATAATTTTGCCATTTTTAATGATTGCACAGCAAAAGGTATACCTATTATAGTTATAGACAGTAAAAATGCACTTATTAAATTGGTTATTGCAAGAAGCAAACCTCCAAATATTACCCATAATATATTCAGAAAAAATCCCATACTACTATCATTTGTTGTAATAACTTCTTTTCCGAAAGGTGCAAATTGTAGTTTAGCTAACTTGAAACACTGAATGCCAACTGGTATTCCCACAATAGTTATACACCATAAAAGACCTGTTAAAAACCATTGTAACCCTGCAACTAATCCTCCAAATATAAACCAAATAATATTTCCTAAACAACTCATAATATACTCCTTAAAAACTTCTAATAATTAATATAATATATAATTAATTTATATTTGCAATGGAATTTAATAAAAATTAACAAAAATAAACTTAGATAAAATTAAATTTACCTAAGCTTATTTATAAATATTTTTATTTATCTAAATTTTTATTTACTTTCTCTAAATAATTTGTTTCACTAACAATTTTATTTTCAAAATTTTCTACAGCTCCTTTAGTATAATTACCAATAGCCTTTAAATTTACCCCTTGGAGATTATTATCATTTTTCAAACCATTATTTTTTAAATTATTGTTTTTATTCATTTGTTATCACCTCCTGAATTTATTGTTAGTAATTTTATTAGATTTATTCAGCAAATATTTGCTAAATATTTCATTAAAAATTATATTTTATAATAATATATTTATTTTATTATTGACATTTTAAAAAGTTTTTTATAAAATCAAAAGGACAAATCTACTTTTAAGTTGGTCCAGAGAGGCCAAGAAGGGAGACAGGAATAATGGCTAGAATTATAATTATTTTAAAGAGAAACCCATAGGATAATAAATAGAGCATCTAATAATTTGCTTTGTTTGTTGTCCTTTTGTTATACATTAATTATTTTGATTGGAGGGTTTTTCTTGAAAACAAAAAATACAGAAGCAAAACTTATATTAGAAAACGGAATGAAATTCAAAGGTAAAGCCTTTGGTTACATTGATGATACCGTTGGAGAAGTAGTATTTAATACATCTATGACTGGGTATCAGGAAACTCTTACTGATCCATCTTATTATGGTCAAATTGTAACTATGACCTATCCCTTAATTGGAAATTATGGAATTAATTTAGAGGATATAGAATCTTCTTCTCCAAAAGTTAAGGGTTTTATTGTAAGAGAAAAATCTAATAATCCTTCAAACTTCAGATGTGAGATGGAGTTAGATGGGTATCTTATAGAAAACAAGATTTTTGGACTAGAAGGTATTGATACAAGGGCCCTTACGAAAATTCTTAGGGACCATGGATCAATGAAGGGTTATATAACGACTAAAAACTTATCCTTAGAAGATATAAAGGATAAGCTGGAAAAATTTCAAAATGATGATGCTGTGTATAAAGTATCTACTGATGAAATATATGAAATACCAGGCAGTGGACCACATGTTGCCGTTATGGATTTTGGAGTTAAATCAAATATCTTGAGAAGTTTTAAAGAAAGAAATTGTAGATTAACTGTGTTTCCAGCTACCTCAAAGGCTGAAGAAATTCTTTCTACAAACCCTGATTTAATATTTCTATCTAATGGTCCTGGAGACCCTATGAAATTAGATAATATAGTTAAAGAAGTAGTAAAATTAGCAACTTCAAAACCTACTTGCGGAATTTGCCTTGGACATCAACTTTTAGCTTGGGCCTTTGGTGGAGAAACTAGCAAACTAAAGTTTGGTCATAGAGGATCTAATCACCCAGTAAAAGATATTATATCAAGTAAGGTATACATAACTAGTCAAAATCATGGCTACTATGTTTCTAAGTTACCTGTTGATATGGACATAACTCATGTTAGTGTAAATGACGGCACCTTAGAAGGTATGATGCATAAAAAATTGCCAGTAGCAAGTGTACAATATCATCCAGAAGCATCACCAGGACCTAAAGAAAATAATGTTATATTTGATAGTTTTTTAAGCTTAATAAAATAAATTACATTAAGAAAGACAGTGAGCTTTCATGTAGGAGGAATAATCAATGAGTAAGAGAAATGATATAAAAAAAGTATTAATAATAGGATCTGGTCCAATTGTAATAGGACAATCAGCTGAATTCGACTATTCTGGAACTCAAGCTTGTAGAGCACTTATTGAAGAAGGGATAGAAACCATACTAATAAACTCTAACCCTGCAACCATAATGACTGACAAGGAAGTGGCAAATAAAATATATATAGAGCCATTAACTACTGAGTTTATTGAGAAAATTATAGTAAAAGAAAAACCAGACAGCATTTTATCAGGTATGGGTGGACAAACAGGTTTAAATCTAACTATAGAACTTGCTGAAAAAGGTATATTAGATAAATATGGAGTTAAAATCATAGGAACTTCTGTAAAATCTATAAAAAAAGGTGAAGACAGAGATTTATTTAAGGCATTAATGGAAAAAATCAACGAACCCGTTATTGAGTCAGATATAGTAAATGATGTAGATTCTGGAGTTAACTTTGCTAAAAAGATTGGTTACCCTGTAATTGTAAGACCTGCCTACACCCTTGGTGGTACTGGTGGTGGTATTGCAGATACTGAAGAAGAACTAATTACCATATTAGATAGCGGTCTTTATCTTAGCCCTGTAAAACAAGTTCTTATAGAAAAAAGTATTAAAGGATGGAAGGAAGTTGAATATGAAGTTATGCGTGATTCTCATGGGAATTGCATAACAGTATGCAATATGGAAAACATAGATCCCGTTGGTGTTCATACAGGAGATTCCATAGTTATTGCTCCGTCTCAAACTCTTTCTGACAAAGAATATCAAATGCTTAGGACTTCAGCCTTAAAAATAATAGACGAAGTAGGAATTATTGGAGGTTGTAATGTACAGTTTGCTTTAAATCCTAATAGTTTTGAGTATGCTGTAATTGAAATAAACCCTAGAGTTTCTCGTTCTTCTGCCCTTGCATCAAAGGCTACAGGATATCCTATAGCTAAGGTAGCTGCAAAAATCAGCCTTGGATATACCCTAGATGAAATTGTAAATTCCGTTACTGGTAAAACAATGGCTTCCTTTGAGCCAGCTCTTGATTATGTAGTTGTAAAAATACCAAAATGGCCTTTTGATAAATTTAAAAATGCCAATAAATCCTTAGGAACCAAAATGATGGCAACGGGGGAAATTATGGCTATAGGATCAAATTTTGAGGCTGCCTTCCTAAAAGGAATTCGCTCCTTAGAAATAGGAAAATATGTGTTAGATCATAAACCATCTCAGGAAAAAACCTTATCTCAGCTAAAGAGTAGCGTAATGGTGCCAGATGATGAAAGAATCTTTGATCTAGCTGAAATGCTTAGAAGAAAATATCTAGTGGAGAAGTTATCAGAGGTTACAGGAATAAATACCTTCTTTATAAATAAAATAAAATGGATAGTAGAACAAGAAGAATTCTTAAAAACTGCTAAGTTAGAAGATTTAAACAAAGATTATCTAAAACTATTAAAGAAAAAGGGTTTTTCAGACAAAGGTATTGCAGACTTAATGGATATTAGCCCTATAGAATTGTATACTCTTAGAAATCTGTATAACATTATGCCAACCTATAAGATGGTAGATACTTGCGCTGGAGAGTTTGATGCTATATCACCATACTACTATTCAACCTATGAAGAATTTGACGAAGTGGTTGTATCTGATAAAAGAAAAGTAATGGTTATAGGTTCAGGTCCTATTAGAATTGGACAAGGAATAGAGTTTGATTACTGCTCTGTTCATGCTGTTAGAGCTCTTAAGAAAAAAGGCATTGAAACTATAATTGTAAATAACAACCCAGAAACTGTATCAACGGACTTTGATATATCAGATAAACTTTACTTTGAACCTCTAACTGAAGAAGATGTACTCAACATAATCAACAAGGAAAAACCTGAAGGTGTAATTCTTCAATTTGGTGGTCAAACTGCTATAAAATTATCTAAGTTTCTAAGAGAAAATGGAATTAAGATTTTAGGTACTGATGCTGACGGTATAGATAGGGCCGAAGATAGAGAAAGATTTGATGCTATGCTTGAAAATCTTGATATTAATAGACCTAAAGGAATTGCAGTATGGAACCTTGATGAAGGAATTGTTGGTGCTGAGAACCTTGGATATCCTGTACTTGTTAGACCTTCTTATGTATTAGGAGGTCAAGGTATGGAAATCACCTATAGAGAAAAGGAACTTAAAAAGTATTTGGAGAATTCTTTTAAAAGAGATCATAAAAATCCTGTTTTGATTGATAGATACTTAGTTGGTAGAGAGATTGAAGTGGATGCTATCTGTGATGGTAAAAGTATTTTAATTCCAGGAATTATGGAACACCTTGAAAAAGCCGGAGTCCACTCTGGAGATTCTATAAGCATATATCCTTCTCAAAATATATCTTACAAATCTAAGAAAACTATCTTTGAATATACAAAGAAGATTGCTTTAGAGCTTAAAGTTCTTGGGATGATAAATATTCAGTTCATTGAGTTTGAAGGAGAAATTTTTATCATAGAAGTTAATCCTAGAGCTTCTCGTACAGTTCCATATATAAGTAAGGTTACTAATGTTCCTATAGTTGAATTAGCTACTCGCGCCATGCTTGGAGAATCTCTAGAAAATATGGGATATAAGGAACAAATATGTGCTGAACCTAATTTTGTAACTGTAAAAGTACCTATATTCTCTACTGAAAAGCTTCCAAAGGTTGAAGTAAGTCTTGGACCTGAAATGAGATCTACTGGAGAAGTACTTGGTGTAGGACATACCTTTGATGAAGCTATGATGAAGGGTTTCTTGGCTGCCAAAAGACCAATTTTAAAGTCTGGAGACAAATTACTAGCAACCATAAATAATAGTGACAAAGATGAATTCTTAATACTAGCTAAAGAAATGAACTTACTTGGCTGTCAGATAGTAGCCACAGAAGGAACTGCAAAAATGCTTCAAATTGAAGGTATAGATGCAAAAATAGTTAATAAAATTGGTGAAGGAAAACCTGATATAGTAGATTTTATCAGAAATAAATCTATAAATATGATAGTTAATACACCAACTAGAGGAAATGACTCTCAGCGCGACGGCTTTAAACTTAGAAGAACAGCTGTAGAATCAGGAGTTTCATTAATGACTTCTCTCGATACCTTAAGAGCAATGGTAACAGTAATGAAACGAGGATTGAAAGTTAAAGATTTAGATATATTTAACTTAGGAAAATAGTTTATATAATTTTTCATTAATATATGTTTAAAAGCAATAGACAAAATTAAGTCTATTGCTTTTGTTCTACATTTTAAATAATTATAAGGATTTATTAGTTATACATGAATAAATCAATAAATCCACCACAATCAAGTGTTTGATTAGAATCAGTTGTTGTCAATTCTCTAAAAGGACATTCTTCACATTCATTATGAGTACATTGAATTTTTGATAATTCTTCTGTTAATCTAGCAATTTCATTATATATTTCTTGTATCTTTTCCTTCTGTAAATCTTTATTCATAATAATCCCCCCTATATGCTTAGGTTAGTGTAGAGTTTTTACACTATCTATATTTAATTATATCATCGAACCCCATGTAAATATATAGAATTGATGCCTAAAATATAACTAAACTAGATTAAATAGTGAATTAATTCTAAAATGAAGATAGATATAATTTTCATATTCATCTTCATTCTTTTCTTAACTAAGATAACTATATTTATCTATAAATTCTTTAGTAAATCTTATAACATGCAGAGGATTTTTACCTACCCCAACTTCTCCAGCTAGCATAATTCCATCCACTTTATTTTTTATAAAATTATATAAATCATCTAATTCAGGAATTTTAGGTTTTCGAGTACTCCTCATAGAATCTAACACATAGGTTGCGATTATAAGCTCCTTTTTTTCAGATTTCATCTTTTCTATTATTTCATCCTGAACAAACGGAATTTCCATTATGTCCAATTCAGAGAATAAATCTCCCCTACCTAGCATAATTCCATCAACAGATTTTAAAATAGAATCAAAATTAAGAATTCCCTCTTTACACTCTATTTTTGCCCAAATTTTAGGCATAATAATTTGAGGATTATATTTCTTTACTTTTTTTATATATTCCTTTAATTCTAAAATATCAGATTCTCTCGTAACATAGGAAAGACATATTATATCCACACCACTTAATAGTCCAAATTCAATATCCTTCTTATCCTTCATGGTTAACGTCATTCCCGACCTATCAATTCCCGGAGCATTTAACCCCTTCTCACCTCTAACCATGCCACCTAAAACAACTTCTGCCTTTATTGCCTCTTTATCCTTAAGCTTTCCTACAACATTAAATTCCATCGTTCCATCCTTCATAAGGATTTTTTTACAGCTAGAAAGCCACGTAAATTGTCCTTGAAAAGAAATTGGAATTAATGTATTCTTTGCACTATGTCTAAGATTTTCTTTAAAAAATTCTTCACTACAAAAATATACGGTCTCTCCAAAGTTAACCCTTAATTGGCCATTAAACAAATTAGATACTCTAATTTTATTTCCCTGCAAATCTTGAATAATAGAAATATCAGGATAATTCTCCTTCATATACTTAATTTGTTTTTTTGCTGTATCATTTTCTATATGAGAAAAATTCAATCTCATAGAATTCATTCCTGAATTTACAAACTTATCTAAATCATTTAAGGTCTTAACATTAGGACCTATTGAACATACTATCTTCATTTCATCACCTAATCATTCATTTATATTTATCCAATACATAACTAATTAATATATTTTATCTTTAATGTAATCTATTATAAATCTATCATCTTTATTCATAACAAACAATATCATTCACATACAATCTTAAATCTTGAAGCAATATTTTTTAAATTTAGGCTTTAGTTTATTTACTTCTAATTATACTTAATAATAAAAATCCAAAGAACTCCTTTGGATTTAAGTTGATATACATATTCTTTAATTATGATATAAACCTAGTTAAAATTTAATTCACTCTAAATGCTGAGTTATTGTATAAGTAATCTCATTCATATCTAATTTATATAGATATATAAACCATAGTGTTAATTTAATGGATTAATTTCATTATATATAGGTTTATTATTATATCCAGATATTTCATTAAAGAAATTTAAAGATGTTGTATTTATATATGGTACTAGCCATAGAAAACCAATTGATGCAATGAAAGGTAATATAGTAATGAGAGTTTCATTAAATGAAAAAACTGCAATAATAGCTACAACTATAACTGGTACAATACATAAAATAGCCCAGCCTAAAAAGCTAAGGTATAGTACAAATAAACTCCATACATTCCCTTTCATTAATTTAAAACTTTCTTTTATACACTGAATTACACCCTTACTATTATCTTCACATACTAAAATCACTGCTGGGAATAAATATAAACCCAAAATAATTATTGGTATACATAAAACTAACGTAACCAGAACAATCATGGTTGTCATGCCTTCAAAAGATGGAATAGAGTTACCTGATAAAGAACCCATAAATATCTGGTTACTATAATGAATTGTTATAAATCCTACAACTATACCAATAATAATTATTATTGGTATGTACATTAATACTATTAAAAGTTGTATACCCGTACCTTTTCCCCAAGTCTTACCTGAGATAAGTATATCAGAAAATTTAACTTTCTTATCCCTAGAAATTTTAAGATAAAATGAATTACTCATAATTGCTATACTTAAGCTTACTATTATGCTCATAACTGTTATCAGAAGTGATGGTCCTATAGTATCTTTAAAAGTCTCAGAACCAAGACTTATACTTCCTTGAATCACAAAGATTATTAGTGTTATTAAGACCGGTATCTTCCACTGCCCCCTTAATTGATCTTTAGATTTACTTTTTAAAGCTTTCCGATTTACCATTGTTTTCCCCCTTAAAACTCCCTTTTATTTATATATTAATAAAATACAATATTGCCTATCATACTTTACTTTTTTACAAATAAAATTAACCCTTATATAATTAAAATATTATGAACATATTGATTATATTACAATAATTCGATATAAATTTTTTTCTCTCTATATTATTGTAATTTTTTATGAGTCAGTTTTCCATTATTTATAACTAATGAAATTTCTGCCATTATAGATAATGCTATATCTTCTGGTCTTTCACCACCTAATTCTATGCCAATAGGTGCATATACTTTATTCAACAAATTTTTCTTAAATCCTTCATCTAATAATTTATAAATAGTTTTTTTCACCTTGACTTTACTTCCTATCATACCAATATAATTTGCTTCAGTATCTATAACAGTTTTTAAAGCTTCATAGTCATGGAAATGTCCCCTAGTTATAATCACTATACTGCATTGATTATTTATAGGATATTTTTTTAAACTTTCTTTAATATCTCCTAGTAAAAGCTCATCAGCCAATTTAAATCTTTGCTCATTACAATATTCTTTCCTATCCTCAAAAACTACAATATCATATCCTAATACATTAGCTATAAAATGTAGTGGCAACGCAATATGTCCTCCACCAACTATAAGAAGTTTACGCTTAGGCATTAATACTTTTATATATACTTCAATGTTTCCTCCACAAACCATATTAAGCTCTTTATTATCTTCATTCAAACTATATTCGTATCTACCACTTCTTTGTGTTTCTATAGCTTCTATACTAGATTTTATAATTTCATCTTCAACTGCACCTCCACCTATAGTACCAATTACAGTACCATCTCTTAGAACTCCCATCATGGTACCTTCTCCCCTAGGTGAAGATCCACAAGCCTTAGTAATTATAGAAAGAGCTACAAAATTCCCATTCTTCACTTGCTCATTCACTTCTTCGAGTAAAGTAATACTCATATAAAATACCTCCCTATTTCCCAAATGGACAAATTGGATAATGACATATATTACATTTTAAACAAAGGCCTCCGTGAGATAACTCACTTATTTCTCTTTTACTAATTTTATCCTTTGCCATTATCCTAGGAAGTAAAACATCAAATACAGTTATTTTAGAGAACATTCCACAAGCTGGAATCCCAACATAAGTTATATCATCACTATATGCTAACATAAACATAGCTCCTGGTATTACTGGAGATCCATAGGTAATTATCTCTGAAGCTACTTTTTCAATAGCTACAGGTGTTAAATCATCTGCATCTACTGACATTCCCCCACTGCATATTATTAAACTGCATCCTCTAGACTTAAATATCTCTATAGCATTAGTTATTTTTTCTAAATTATCTGGAACAAATATGACATCTTCAACAACAGCTTTGTAATTACTAACCTTTTCCTTAAGTATTGGAGCAAATTTATCAGTAATGAAGCCTTCATAAACTTCCGTACCAGTAATAACTATTCCTACCTTCTGAACTTTAAAAGGTATTATGTCTATAATCCCTGATACATTTCTTAATATATCCTTAACTTGATTAATATATCTTTTTTCTACAACTAAAGGTGTTACTTTTGTAGCAGAAACAATTGTATCCTTCTTTACAACAGTATTATTGTGTAATGTACTTACCACAATGTTTTTAATATAATTAATTTCATATAACAGACTAGTGTTAATTTTCAAAAGTCCATCCCGGGCAGCTAAAATATTTACTTTTCCCTCACTAGGTGATTTAAGGTAGGTATTTTCTCCTCCAATTGCTTGTCCTAACTCTAAAGCTGCCTGGTCTTCATGAAGCATTTCTGAATTCATTTCAATAATATAAATGTGATTTTTCCCTATAAACTTCAACTCTTCTATATCTTTTGCTTCTATTATATGTCCTTTTTTAAAAGCAGCACCCTTGAATTGCCCAGGTACTATCTTAGTTAAATCATGGGCCACCACCATCCCAATAGCATCTTCAACTTTAACTTTTTTCATTTTCACACCCCCATGTTATATTTTATTATATTATACCATGATATGTAAAAAAATACCACTTAATACATAGTCTTTGTATTAAGTGATATTTCAATGAATGCATAGTTAAGCTACATATTCATTTCTATTTTCTTCTTTTTCACTTTTAAAATTTAAAATCATATTTAGTATAACCCCTACAAGAGCTGCTAAGCTTACGCCTGTTATTTTAACAGATGCACCAACTGGAATTCCAATTGATATACCAGTGTATTTTTCTAAATTAGTAGTACCAAGACCAATTATTATTATAGTAGCTATTACTACAATGTTTTTCCAATCAAAAGTTACATCTCCATTTTTAATAGTTTTAAATCCTATTAATGCAATCATTCCAAATAGCATGATACTAATACCACCCATAACAGCGCTAGGGATAGATAATAGTAATCCTCCTAATTTAGCTACAAAACCTAAGATGATAGCAAATATTGCTGTAATTCTTATTATTGATGGGTCATAATTTTTTGTTAATGCTAAAACTCCAGTATTCTCTCCGTAAGTTGTATTTGCTGGTCCTCCAATAAATGAAGAAAACATAGTTGCAAGTCCATCTCCTAATAGGGTTCTATTAAGACCAGGATCTTCAATGAAGTTTTTGCCCACTACTTGTCCGTTTGTACTAATATCACCAACATGCTCCATTAATACAGCTAACACTACTGGGGCAATTGTAAGGATAGATGCCATATCAAATTTAGGAAAGTTAAAGCTAGGTATCGCTAAAAATGCTGCCTTAGATATTATGCTAGTATCTACTATATTAAAAATCAATGAGAGTATATACCCTGATGATACTGCAATAAGTATAGCTAATTGTTTTGAAAAACCTTTTCCAAATAAGTTAATTGATAATGCTATAGATAAAGTTATCCCTGCTATAATAAAATTATCACTAGCCATTCCTATAGCTGTAGGTACAAGGTTTAATCCTATAACTATTATCATAGGTCCTACTACTTGGGCCGGAAGGAATCTTTTTATAGTGGTTACTCCAATTTTCTTAACTAGAAATGAAATTATTACATAAATAAAACCTGCAACTAACAATCCGCCTTGTGCATATGCTAAATCTCCGCCATTTAATTCTCCCGCAGCTATTATTACCGGTATAAATGCGAAGGAAGATCCAAGAAATACTGGAACTTTTCCTTTCGTACAAAGGTGAAATATCAAAGTACCACATCCTGCGGCAACAAGAGCAACTGAAGGGTCAAGTCCTGTAAGTACAGGTACTAGAACCGTTGCACCAAACATAGCAATTAAGTGCTGCATAGCAAGTACCATTCTTTTAGTCTCTTCCTTAATAGATCTCTTTGCCAATGTTTCTTCTGCTTCTTTTTTTAATGTTATTTCTGACATATAAAGCCTCCTTAATATTTTTAATATTAGGAGAAATTTCTTTCTCCCCTTTCAGTATCCCAGTACTGATTAAAAGGTATATAAATAAAAAAACTTCTTACTTTCGCAAGAAGTTATATACAGAAATATAGTGTGCCCTGTAATTATATCTACCTTCTTGCCAGCCTCTCTGGACTGATTTAAAGAAATATTTTATTATTTAATTTATTCTTTAGGTTATTGTACTACTTTTTCACTCAAATAACAAGTATTTTTAAGATTTATTTTATTACTCTTTCCACTATATTAAAATATCTTGAAAAAACATGCAAATAAGTTATAATAAAATCATGGTACATAAGATAAATAGTATAACTGATTTTAAAACATAATTATGGGGGGTGTATATATGAACATACGTTATGCGAATAGGACTTCAAATTTAAAAGCATCTGAAATAAGAGAACTTTTAAAATTGACTGAAAAGCCAGAAATTATTTCTTTTTCAGGTGGATTACCAGCACCTGAATTATTTCCTTTAGATAAACTAAACGAAGTATCATCAAAGGTTATAAAAGAAAAAGGTCAAGTAGCTCTACAATATGCTTCTACTGATGGTTACATGCCTTTGAGAGAACTAATTGTAAAAGAAAGAATAGCGCCTACAGGAGTAAAATGCGATACTTCAAATGTTATGCTAACTAATAGTTCTCATAAAGGTTTAAAGTTTTCTGCAAAGCTTTTCATAAATAAAGGAGCACACTATTGCATGTGAGAGTCCAAGCTATCTTGGAGCTTTAAATGCATTTCTAGCTTATGGTCCTAAATTCTTAGAATACCAGTGGATAAAAATGTTATAATTGTACAATAATTAGAAAATGGAAACCACAATATAGAAATAATTTATACTATTTCATATTTTCAAAATCCAAGTGGAATTACATGAAAAAATATTTTCCTGAAGACGTTAAATACACTTATCCTTCAGGAGCGTTGTTTACTTGGGTTGAATTAAGAAAAGATTTAGATTCTGCTTCTATTATAGAAGATGCTCTAAAAGAGAATGTGGCCTATGTACCTGGTGCTTCTTTCTTCCCTAATGGTGGAAAAAAATTTCTTTAGATTAAATTACTCTAATATGCCAGAAGATAAAATCGTAGAAGGAATAAAAAGATTATGTAAAGTTCTTCATAAATATTATACAAAATAGAAACAATATATAATGTATACTAGTACAATAATGAAAATAAATAAACTTAAATATTTATTCATATTATTTTAGGAGGAGTTAAAATGGAATTTTCAAAAAGAATACTGGCTATGGGATATTCACCTATTAGAAAACTGGCACCATATGGAGCTGAAGCTACACGTAAAGGAGTAAAAATATATCATCTAAATATTGGTCAACCTGATATTGAAACTCCAAAGGAGTTCATGGAAGGAATTAACAACTATAAAGATGATGTGCTTAAATATGCTCAATCTCAAGGAATAGATGAAGCAATTAATAGTTTTATTAAATATTATAAAGAATGGGATATAGATTTTGAATCTAATGAAGTTCTTATTACTAATGGAGGTTCTGAAGCTATTTCTTTAGCATTAACAGCAATTTGTGATGTAGACGATGAAGTAATTATACCAGAGCCTTTCTATACTAATTATGCAGGATTTGCACAAGGTGCTGGCGTAAAAGTAGTACCTTTTATAACTAAAGCTGAAGAAGGCTTCCATCTACCAGGAAAGGAGGTTATAATATCTAAAATAACTCCTAAAACTAAAGCAATCATGGTTTCTAACCCTGGAAATCCAACTGGAGTTGTTTACACTGAAAATGAAATAAGAATGCTTGCTGATATATGTAAAGAAAATAACCTATTCCTTATTGCAGATGAGGTATATAGAGAGTTTGTTTATGATGGATTAAAATACACTTCTGCTCTTTATATGGAAGATATTAAAGATAGAGTAATTTTAATAGATAGCATATCTAAACGCTATAGTGCATGTGGTGCAAGAATTGGTTTAGTAGCTTCTAAGAATAAAGAACTTATAAGTCAAATTATGAAAATATGTCAAGTTAGACTATGTGTTCCAACTATAGAACAATTAGCAGCAGCAAATTTAATCAATACTCCTAAAGAATACTTTATTAACGTTAAAAAAGAGTATGAATCAAGAAGAAACATTCTGTTTGAAAAGCTTTCAAAAATGCCAGGTGTTATATGCAAAAAACCTACTGGGGCATTTTATATAGTAGCAAAACTTCCAATAAAAAGTGGAGAAGATTTTGCAAAATGGTTACTTACAGACTATAATTATAATAATAAAACTGTTATGGTTGCTCCTGCAGAAGGTTTCTATGCAACAGAAGGTCTTGGTATGGATGAAATAAGATTATCTTATTGTTTAAATACTGAAGCTTTAGCTGATGCAATGGACATATTAGAAAGAGCTTTAGCTGAATATGTAAAAATTGAAAAATAATAATAAAAAAAGAAATTAAGNNCTTAATTTCTTTTTTTATTATATTTGCTCTTAATAATTATAAAGTATAGTTCTATATTTACTACATTAATTATTATATTAAAATGAATCTATATTATCTTTCTTATACTCATGGTAAATATCTATTGTTTTAAACCCTTCACCTATATATAAATTTGCAGCTTCTATATTCTTTTTATCACATTTAAGATATATTTTACCATTACCAAGATCATGAGCTATATTCACTATATGTTTAAGTAGCTTCTTTCCATAACCTTTACCTCTATATTCAGGCAAAATTCCAAAGTTAGCTATATAAATTTTTGAATCTTTTTTTATTAATTGCCCGTACCCTACATGAACCCCTTTATGTTTAATAAAAATACATCCTTCTGGAATATAATAATTTTGATATTTTTCGTATATAATATCCTCTTTATTTATAGACTGTCTATTAGCTGAATCAAAAACTTTATTCTGAATTAAACACCTATATTTTTCATCTTTTCCTTCTTTAAATGTTGCAAAAGAAATATTTTCATCATTATTTTGTTCTTCATAGGAACTTATATCTCTTTCCATTTCAATAATAGTTCTTTCTACACTAAATCCTAGTTCAATCAATAAAGTTGTATTCAAGTTATTATTTTCACTAATTATAATTGAATTACAACTATTGAAAAACTTAAAAACTTCTTTATAATACTCAAAAGTACTATATTCAGGAATAAACTTTATACAGTGTATTTTATATACTTGATATTGAAGTTTACTATACCATAAAAACCCTATATATTTTTGTTGAGATTTTATATACTTGATATTTTTTCCCAAAAGAAGTTTTTTAAATATATTCTTATTTGTACATATATCTATGAGTTCTTCTTTATACTCATTAGTAATATCAAACTCATTTATAAAATTAAAATTTGAATTATTTAATGTTTCTAATCTATACATAAATCCATCTACCTCATACTTTTGAATCTATATATATATTATAATCCAAATTTAAATAATATAACCATTTTTAGTATATTTATTTTAATTTAAAATAGAAGATACACCAGTATAGTGTATCTTCTAAAAATTTTTATGCTTCTAAATCTTTAATGCTAAGTCCAATTTTCTTTCCTTCAGCATCTACTTGAGTTATAACAGCTTTTACGATCTCTCCAATTTTTAAAACATCTTCAATTTTTTCAACTCTCTCATTAGAAATTTGAGATATGTGGACTAACCCATCTATCCCTTCTTCTAATTCAACAAATGCTCCAAATGGTGCAAATCTTACTACTTTTCCAGCAACAACATTTCCTGTTGGATATTTTTCATTAATATTATTCCATGGATTTTCGCTTAACATTTTAACACTTAGAGCCAATTTGTTATTTTCTCTATCAACTTCTAAAACACCAACTTTAATAATCTGACCAACTTTAAATAATTTTGATGGGTTATTAACTTTATTCCAAGACATTTCTGAACTGTGTAATAAACCATCTATACCATTAATTTCTACAAAAGCTCCAAAAGCAGTTAATCTTTTAACTTCACCTTCAACTACCATACCCTTTTCTAAAGAAGACCATGTAGTAGCTTTTTTAACTTCATTCTCCTTCTCTAAAAGTTCTCTTCTTGAACCAACTATTTTAACTCTATTTCTTTCTCTAGAATATTCTATAAGTTTTATATCAAAATTTTGCCCTATATACTTAGACAAATCACTAACTCTACTTAATTCTATATGAGATGCTGGTATAAATACTCTTTCTCCTTCAAATAAAGCTACAAGTCCACCTTTTACTTCTTGTTTAACTTGAACATTTATTATCTCTCCATTATCAAAAGCAGTCTTTAACACTTGTTGTTGTTCAGCTCTTAAAACCTCAGTTCTTGATAATACAACTAATCCATCAGAATTTTTTCTATTTATTACTTTTGCTTTAACAACATCTCCAACTTTAATTTGTTGATTTAAAGGAGTGCCATTTTCTCTAGAGTATTCCTCTGCTGTTACTATAGCCTCAGTTTTTGTACCTATAGTTAAATATGCTTCTTTTTCATTTACTTTAAATACTTCACCTTCTAAAATACTCCCTACAGATATGTTGCTAGTATCCTTAAAATATTTATCATAAAGGTCCATATCCTCTTGACTTATATCGTTTTGTTTTTTCATTTTACTAATAGCCTCCTCAATTACGTACTCTGGAGTTGACGCCCCAGCAGTAATTCCAATTTTATTTATATTTTCATTCCCTATCATATTTAAAAGTGAAGAATCTACTTTTTCTACATGATAAGTATTTTCACAATTTTTTTTGCAAATTTCATAAAGCTTTGTAGTATTTGAACTATTATATCCACCTAAAACTATCATTAAATCAACCTTTTTAGAAAGTTTATTCGCTGATTTCTGTCTTTCTTCTGTGGCATTACAGATAGTGTTAAAAGCTACTATTTCTTTAGCTAATGATATTACCCTGTTCAAAACCTTTTCCCAATTACCTTGCTTTTCTGTAGTTTGAGAAACTACACATACCTTACCCCCAATTGCATCTATGTTTTCTCCATTCTTAGATATAATAGCTGTATCATTACACCACCCATTAATTCCTATGACCTCTGGATGCTTATCATCTCCAACAATAATTATATTATATCCTTTGCTGTAATACTCCTCAACTTTTTGTTGTATATTTCTCACATATGGACAAGTCCCATTTTCTATTATAACATTATTCCTTCTTAAATGGTCAAATACATTTTTACCAACACCATGAGATCTTATTACTACAACATCATTTTTTTTAAGACTATATGCTTCTTCAAGAGTTATAGAATAAATACCTTTTTCCTGTAAGCTTTTCACAACATCATTATTATGGATCAATGGTCCTAGTGTGTATATATCCTTATCATATTTTTCTCTCAATCTTATAGTCTCTTCAACTGCTCTCTTTACTCCAAAACAAAAACCTGCTTTATTTGCAAGAGTTACTTCAGCCATATTATCCTCACCTCTAATACCATTTACTATAAAATAAATTAATTTAAATTATACATGACTATTTATCTACTATATATGATATGTACTTAGATATGGCTACTACTACTTCACTTATACCCATCGTAGAAGTATCAATTTCTATAGCATCTTCAGCTTTTCTTAAAGGATCTACTTCTCTATTTGAATCAATGTAATCTCTTTTTTTTATATCCTCTAATATATTATTATAATCTACTTTTATATTCTTGGCTATGAGCTCATCATACCTACGTTTAGCTCTTTCTTCTGCCCTAGCTGTCAAGAATATTTTTAAGGTTGCATTTTTAAGTACTACTGTGCCTATATCCCTACCATCCATGATTACATTGTAATTTTTAGCTATTTCTTGCTGCATTTCAACTAGCTTTTGTCTAACTTCTAGTATAGATGCATATCTCGACACATTATTAGTAACTTCAATACTCCTTAACTCATCAGTCACATCTATATCATTAACAAATAGGTTATCATTATTAAAATACATCTTCAAAGTATCTATAAGTTCACATAAATCACCTATTTGATTAGGTTCAATACCCTTTCTCATTGCAAATAAAGTAACTGCTCTGTACATAGACCCAGTATTTATATACATTAAATTATATTTTTCTCCTATTAATTTAGCTATAGTACTTTTCCCTGCTCCAGCAGGACCATCAATAGCTATTGATATTTTCATAGTATCACTCCTCAGTTATATAGTTACTATCAATCTATAATTTAAATACATATTTTAAAACTATAAATTTCTCAATAATAACTTTACTTTTATATTTATATCTTACTTCCTGCTATAAAACCTGTAGAAATAGCAATCTGTACATTATAACCTCCAGTATAAGCATCTACATCTATTACTTCTCCAGCAAAACTTAGGTTAGAAACCACCTTAGATTTCATTGTAGAGGGATCAATTTCTTTTGTATCAATACCTCCAGATGTAACTATTGCTTCATCTATAGACCTTAATCCTCTTACATCCATCGTAAGATTTGAAATAAGATTTAGAAAAAATCTACGTTGTTCTTTTGTAATACTATTTACCTTTTGATTTTCTGGTATTTTACTTAAATTAATCATAATAGGAATTAATTTTTGTGGAAATAAATCATTTAATGCATTCTTAAAGTCCTTATTATTATACTTTAAAAAATCCTTTTGTATTCTTAAATCTAACTCTTTTTCACTAAGTGCAGGCTTAAGATTTAATACAATCTTATACTTTTTGCTTGGTTTTATTAAACTACTTGCACTAAGACATAATGGACCAGAAATTCCAAAGTGAGTAAATAACATTTCACCTTGATCTTTAAAAATAATTTTATTGTTCTTATCTAATAATGTAAGTTGTACATTTCTTAGTGATAAACCTTGAAGGTCTTTTGCCCAAGCTTCACTAATTTCAATTGGTACTAAGGACGGTTTTATAGACACTACATTATGACCCAAACTTTTGCCAAATCTAAACCCGTCACCATTAGATCCAGTTTGAGGATATGAAGCCCCGCCAGTAGCTAAGATTATATTATCACATTCTATATAATCATCATTATCAAGGATTACTGAAGTAATCTTATTATTTTCAACTTTTAATTCTTTTACAGCAATTCCAAGTTTAATTTCAATATTTTTCTCCATTAAAGTTTTTTCAAAGGCTTTTATAATATCTGAAGATTTATCTGAATTAGGAAAAACTCTATCCCCTCTCTCTACTTTAAGTTCAACTCCTCTTTCATTAAAAAACTTAATAGTATCCTCATTGGTAAATGTATAAAGAGCACTATATAGAAAATGAGGATTAGTTGGAATATAATCAAAAAACTCACTAATATCCTTATTATTAGTTACATTACATCTACCTTTCCCAGTAATAAACAGTTTTTTGCCAAGTTTATTATTCTTTTCTATTAATATAACCTTATTATTTTTACTTGCTGCTATTGCAGCCATCATTCCAGCTGGACCTCCACCTACAACTACTACTTGTGCCAAAAAATCACCATCTCTTCTGTTTTATTTTAAATATATTCCTATATTATAATTTAATATAAAATTCCTAATTATTCAATGAAATTATTTTGTTAACTAAAATTTTATTCTACATTTATTAGAAGAGTTTAATTATAATAAATTACATTTAAAACTGAAATCTTTATCATATTACATGAAAAAGGAGAGAATTTAAAAATTCCCTCCTTTAATATTAAAACTATTTTAATTTAATATTAAATATCTCCTTGAGCATGCATTGCTTCAGCAACTTTCATAAATCCAGCAATATTAGCACCAGCAACTAAGTTGTATCCAAATCCACATTGTTCAGCTGCATCCATAGCATTTTTATGGATTGTTACCATTATTTGATGAAGTTTTTGGTCCACCTCTTCAGCTGTCCAAGATATTCTCATACTGTTTTGTGCCATTTCTAATGCAGAAGTAGCAACTCCACCAGCATTAGCAGCTTTAGCAGGTCCAACTATTAATTCATTAGCTAAGAAGTATTCAACCGCTTCGTTTGTACATGGCATATTTGCAGCTTCACATACAAATTTAATTCCATTAGCAACGATTTGTTTTGCATGTTCTATATGAATATCATTTTGAGTTGCGCAAGGCATTATGATGTCAACTTTAACACCCCATGGTTTTTGTCCTGGGAAGAATTCACATCCAAATTTATCAGCATAATCTTGAACTTTATCTCTACCTGAATTTCTCATTTCAACTAAGTAGTTAATTTTCTCTGGCGTAGTTATTCCATCTTTATCATAGATGTAACCATCTGGTCCAGATAAAGTAACAACTTTACCACCTAAATCAGCAACCTTTTGGCATGCTCCCCAAGCAACGTTACCGAATCCTGAAACTGCAACTGTTTTTCCTTTGAAATCAGTTCCCTCATGTTTAAGCATTTCTTCACAGAAGTAAGTAACTCCAAATCCTGTTGCTTCTGGTCTTACTAAACTTCCACCATAAGTTAACCCTTTTCCAGTTAAAACTCCATTTTCGAAAGCTCCTCTAATTCTTCTATATTGACCATATAAGTATCCGATTTCTCTTCCACCTACACCGATATCTCCAGCTGGAACATCCACATCTGGTCCGATGTGTCTTTGTAATTCAGTCATAAACGCTTGACAGAATCTCATGATTTCAGCATCAGACTTACCTCTTGGATCAAAGTCTGAACCACCTTTACCTCCACCTATTGGAAGTCCAGTTAATGCATTTTTAAGAATTTGTTCAAATCCTAGGAATTTGATAATTCCTAAGTAAACAGATGGATGGAATCTTAATCCACCTTTGTAAGGTCCTATAGCTCCATTAAATTGTACTCTAAATCCTCTATTTACTTGAGTTTTACCATTGTCATCTTTCCAAGATACTTTAAACATTATTTGTCTTTCAGGCTCACAGAATCTTTCTAATAGGTTAGACTCTACATATTCTGGGTGCTTGTCAAGTACAGGCCCTATAGAGTTTAAAACCTCTTCAACAGCTTGTATAAATTCTGGTTCAGCGCTGTTTCTTTTTTTCACGTTTTCTAATACTTGCTCAATATAAGCTTTAGTATCCATAGTATCAATACCTCCTAAAATTTAAACAAAATTATTTATATAATTTACTTTTTGCATGATAACACACTGAAGTAAATCTTTACATGTAATATATATTCTATGTATTCGCTTTTTTTCCTTCTTTTTTAAAAACATTTTAACAGATTTATTGCAAATATTAAAAACGATTACATGTCTTTATCTACATAATAGAATACTTTTATCTATAAATCAACATAATTTTATAAAAATTTAGACATAAAAATTAGAACTTGTTAATATCCTTATTTGTTTTGTAAGAATAAATTTGATATTCTTGCCATACTTGCTCAAGTTCCGTAAAGGTTTTAGATATTTTATCCTTTTCCTTCAATCCTACAGCTATAATAAGGGCGTTAATAACACTTAATGGTGCCACTAAAGAATCAACAAAGGAAGCCATATTACTTTCAGCTATTAGTGCATAATCAGCTTTAGTTGCTAATGGAGATAAAACGCTATCTGTAATTGCAACAACATCAGCTCCCCTTGACTTTGCATAATTAAGGGTTTCAACAGTTCTCATAGCATAACGTGGGAAACCTATACCAATGACACAATCTCCTTCCCCTAATGTTAGCATCTGTTCAAAAATATCACTCATTCCGTAAGATACGATTTTTACATTGTCTAATATTAAATTTAAATAAAATCCTAAAAAGTCTGCCAATGCAGCGGAACTTCTTAATCCTACAATATAAATTTTCTTAGAGTTTAAAATACTATTAACTGTACTTTCAAAAGCTTCATAATTTATTTTTTCCATTGTTGCTCTAATATTTTCTATATCTGATTTTAATACTCCTTTTAAAGCGTTATTAGGAATAATAAAATCGTTAGACAATTCTATTCTTTGAGCTGTGGTAAGTTTGTTTTTTATAAGTTCTTGCAATGCCTTCTGGAGTTCAGGATATCCTTCATAACCTAATTGATTAGCAAATCTAACTACCGTTGATTCACTAACACCAACGCTTGCTCCAAGCTTCGCTGCAGTCATAAATGCTGCTTTATCATAGTGCTTTAAAATATATTCAGCTATTAACTTCTGCCCTTTACTTAACCTTGAAAATTTAGTTTGTATCATTCTCATTAAATCAGTATTATTATTTTCCATCACTTAACTCCTTTTAAAAGATTATAAAGTATATAATTCATTTTACTGAAAAATGAATTATATACTTCATATTAACATAGTATGGATTATCCTTCAACATAAAACTTCTATGATTATTAATTTTATGAAAATTTTCCTATATAAGAGATAATCATAAACTTATAACATGGTTTAAAATTCCGCATTAAGTATTGTAAAATCACTACTTTAGAGGAATCACTTCTTTTCAATGACTAATAAATACGGAGCCCTTTCACTCCTATTTATAACTTTATGAATCATTACTCCATACTTATCTTTCGGTAGAGAACTTGCATATTTTAGTATCTGTTCACTTTCACGAAGACCTTCATTATGACCAATATATACCGATATAATGGCAAAACCTCCATTTTTTAATATTTTCAAAGTTCTTTTAATACTTTTTAGTGTAGATTCAGCCTCCGTAGTTATTGATTTGTCGCCACCGGGTAGAAAACCTAAATTATATATGGCTACATCTACCTCTTCAGTTATATGTTTTTCTATATTTTCATGAGAATCACAAATGAGTTTTACATTATTTTTATTTTTTTTCTTATATTCTTCTATTGCTACTGATTGAATATCAAATGCATAAACTTTTTTAAAGCTCTCACTTAGAAAATCACAATCTCCACCATTCCCAAGAGTCTCATCTATCGCTATATTTTTATCCACCACAAAATTTTCAATTATATAGTGAGATAAATCTGTTATATTTCCCAAGTATTTAAACATTTTTATCTCCTCCATTCTTTAAGTATTGTATTTCTATTTCACTTAGGTATCTCCATTGACCTTCTTTTAATCCTATATCTAATTTTATTTCACCAATTGAAACTCTCTTTAAACTTATAACTGGATGTCCAATTGTTTCACACATTCTTCTCACTTGTCTATTTTTCCCCTCATGGATAGTTATAGCAACTTTACAACTATTTTTATATTTTTCTACCACTTCACATCTTCCCGGTGCAGTAATATAATCCCCAATATTAATTCCTTTTTCAAATTTATGTATTTCATCATTATTGATTATTCCTCTTACTATAGCTATATAAGTTTTATTAATAGAAACTCTCGGGTGCATTACATTGTTGTAAACTTCACCATCATTAGTTAAAAGAATTAATCCAGAAGTGTCATAATCCAACCTTCCAATAGGATATATTCTTTCATCTACCTTTACAATATCCAATAAAGTTTTTCTACCTCTATCATCCTTTACAGATGATATATATCCTGTAGGCTTATTCAGCGCTACATATATCTTTTTTTCTTCTGGTTTTATTACTTTATCATCTAATCTAACTTCACTAACTCTAGAGTCAATTTTTGTTCCTAATTCCCTTACTATATTCCCATCAACTTTAACTCTATTAGATAATATTATTTCTTCACATTTTCTTCTAGAAGCAACACCACATCTAGCCATATATTTTTGTAATCTCTCTTCCATTTTAAACTTCCCTTCATAACTCTAATAAAAAGAATTATAATTTTTATTAGTAAAAAAATCAATCTAATTAAACAATAAACCGATAACTCTACATATTAATATTTTGTAGTGTTATCGGTTTAAGTATAACCTAGACTTATTTAAATTGATTTAAGTGAGAATTAGGTTGCTGTTCCATATATCCTGTTTTAGAATTTCTACTGTCATTTGATTTGTCATTCATAGAAGTTAGTTCACCATTCATCTTATTGGAAGATTTCTTAGGTTTATTCTGCTTATTCTTAGCCATAAAGCTCACCTCCATATTAACTATTATTTTCAAAATTAATTTTAATATTCAATAATAATAGCTCTTACAAATAAAAACTCATAATAAAGTCATATTTTCTAATTAATTGAGAAAATATGTAATAGATGATATATTAAAATATGAGATAAAATTTTAATATTACAATTAACTTTAAGGAGGAATACAATTTTGAGTAATCCAATATTTTTTATGCCAACAAAGATCATATGTGAAAAAAATGCAATATCAAATTATGGTAGTATAATGAATTCTTTAGGAAGTACTGCTTTAATAGTGACTGGTAAACATTCTTCTAAAACTAATGGTTCTTTAAATCATGTGGTAAATTCTTTAAAAGAAAACAATATAGATTATCATATTTTTGATGATGTAGAAGAAAATCCATCTACAGAAACAATTAATAAAATAAAATTTTTTGGTGAAGATAAAGGTATCGATTTTATTATTGGGATAGGTGGAGGTTCACCTATTGATGCATCTAAAGCTGCAGGAGTACTTCTTTTTAATTCACAAGCCACTACTGAAGATTTATTTACAAATTCCGCTCTTAATTCTCTTCCAATCGTTGCAGTTCCTACCACTGCTGGGACCGGCACAGAAACTACCCCATACTCCATATTAACAGATCATAATATAAAAAATAAAAGAGGTATTTGCCCTAAAATTTTTCCTGTAGTATCATTTTTAGATGCTACTTACTTGATGGATACCCCTAAAAATGTGACAATAAATACTTCCATAGATGCCCTTTCACATTTAATAGAAGGCTATTTATCTACTAATGCTAACTACTTTAGCAACGCTCTTGCAGAAAGTGGTTTAAAGATATTTAGTGAGTGTATTTCATATATATCTTCAGAAAGCATTTCCTTTGAAATACGTGAAAATTTATTAATAGCATCTTCCATTGCTGGTATGGTAATTTCACAAAGCGGTACATCTATTCCTCATGGAATGGGATATCCATTAACTTATTATCATAACGTACCTCATGGTAAGGCTAATGGAATTCTTTTAAAAGAATACCTTAAAATATACGCAAATAATGCTAAGGATAAAGTGGATAAAATCATATCTTTATTGGACTTCTCAAATGTAGATGAGTTTGGAAACTTTATAGATAAATTATTTTCAAAGGATTTGAAAATAACCTTTGATGAATTAAAAAATTATACTTCTTACATGAATTCTAATAAAGCAAAACTTAAAAATCATCCCTATCCATTAACCTATGAGGATATACTTAGCATTTATATAAAAAGTATAAAATAATAATAGACCCATTAGTAGATTAATTCTAATGGGTCTATTATTTTCTTCATTTATAATTGCTCGTTTAATATTTATATTTTTGAAACTACCAAAATAAATATTATTAAATTAATCTATGTCAGTACAATCAATATCTAGTTGAGAAAGAATACCTTTTGCTATAGCTTTTCCAAATTTCTTTTGATTTTCAATAGTACTAATTATCTTATTATCTTCTTCATTATCTATAAAAGCACACTTGATAATAATTGCATCCATAACAGTGTCTCTTATCAATGGAAAATAATCTCTTCCGCTTTTATTCATTCTATTATAAGTTTTAATTTGTGTCTGACCAGTATTCATAATTTCATTGCTAATTTTGTTTGTAAGTTCTAAACCTTTACCATTATATATAGAATAAATTATTTCACCTCTATCTCCTCCACCTACATTACAATGAATAGAAATAAAATAATCTGACATATTATTATTTGCCATGGTAGTTCTTTGAGAAAGTCCTAGATATTTATCAGTATTTCTTGTCATTTGAACTTTTATTCCATGTCTAAGTAGCTCTTTCTCACATTCTACAGCTATAGTTAGTGTAATATCTTTTTCTATTAGATCACCATAAACGCCTCCTGGATCACTTCCACCATGTCCAGGGTCTAAGGTTATCTTATACATAATTTAAAGCCTCCCATTAATTAATCTCTTCATATATAATATTCTTTAATATTACATATGTGATTAATAATAGGAATGAGCCATCTTTGAATAATGCTGCAAAACTTGTCTATTGTTTCTTATAAATTTGATTTAAAACATTATTATAAATAGAAATATTATATTCTATGGCATGAAAATAATCTACCTTTATTCTTTTATAATGTTCTATACCTTCATCGGTAATTTTATATAAGCGTTTATTTTTTCTATCAAAATCTTCCCATTTAGCTGTAAGATATAGATTTTCCTCCAAATCTCTAAGAAGTGGATACACCAACCCATTAGAAACTTTAGTAAAGTTTTTATTTATATAATTCACTATTTCCAATCCATATTCCTCATTATTTTCATATATTAAATAATGTAGAATATATAATTTCACAAGCTTTGTAGTATTTATTCTATTATCTAATGTTGCAATTCTTTTTCTCATTTCACCTCTCATTTTTATCTCCTTTAAATTTATTAAATATTTTTTATTGTGATTTTATTATATAGCTTAATTTCAATTATGACAATTGTTTTTATGGTATAATAATTTATTTGTATTAATATCTTTAAAGTTTTCTTTCAACTTATAGAATCAACTTATAGAATCAACTTATATAGTATAAATAATACTACACTTAAGATATAATAAATCTATATTATTATATCTATTTACTATACAAAGGAAGGAGATATTTATGAATATTATAGCAGAGTTTCACTGTCATACAACTGCATCAGATGGGAGGTTCTCCCCTTCTCAAGTAGTAGAAATGGCTAAAAATAAAAATGTTGAACTTTTATCTATAACAGATCACGATACCACTGAAGGTATTAATGAAGCTTTAAATAAAGCTAATGAAATTTCTCTTAACTTTATTCCTGGAATTGAGTTAAGTTGTAATCACAATGGAGAAAGCATACACATTTTGGGATATTTTAAGGGAAATGATTTTAAAGATGAATCCTTAATAAAATTTCTTAATAATTTAAAGAAAAACAGGGAAACTAGAGCTTCATTTATAGTTAAAAATTTAGATAAATACTTTAATATTAAAATAAATGTGGATGATGTTTTAAAAATTAGTAATGGTGTTATAGCTAGACCTCATATAGCACAAGCCATAGTAAATGCTGGATATCCCTTTGATTTCC
Source organism: Clostridium sp. UBA7503 (assembly GCF_002477055.1). Lineage (NCBI taxonomy): Bacteria > Bacillati > Bacillota > Clostridia > Eubacteriales > Clostridiaceae > Clostridium > Clostridium sp. UBA7503. Next base: position 47,585 of record NZ_DLNT01000057.1, on the reverse strand, counting down.
ACTATATATTCGAAAAATTTATAGGAGATGATAGCCCTGCCTATGTTCCTAATAAATACATATCCATACCAGAAGGAATTGAACTTCTAAAAAGATATAATTGCATAGTAATTTTAGCACATCCTAAACTTATAAAAAAAACACCTATTAAAAATATATTAAGTTATGATTTTCATGGTATTGAAGCACTATATTATCAAAACTTTAAAAGAGAAACCGATGAATTTATATCCTTAGCTAAATCAAGGGATATGATAATAACTTGTGGTTCTGATTTTCATGGAATTTCTAAAGATGATACTAAACACGGTAACATTGGAGATATGTTTCTTAGTGAGGAAGATTTTAAGAAATTTATGATTATGTATAAAAATTAGAATAATTAGGTATACTAAAGTAAAATTATTTTCGGAGGAGATAAAATGGTTTTACTTCAATGTTCAGTTCATAACTGTGTACATAATAATTCCAACTACTGTAATTTAAATCAAATAACTATTGGGGGTTCCAATACCTATCAACCTTATGGTACAAATTGTGAAAACTTTATAAAAAAATCAAGTGCATTAACAAATTCTATAAGTATAAATACTCCTTATTCTAATGTAAATTGCAGGGCTGAACAATGTATTTATAATAAAAAACTTAAATGCACTGCAAACTCTATTGATATTTCTGGTTATACCTCATCTACTAATGAAGAGACCTTATGTGCCAACTTTCAATATAATACTAACTAAATATTTTCCTTTAAATAAGTGTAAGTAGTAATAAATTAAGTATAATTATTACTTATGCTTATTATTTTTATGCAACTAATTCATTAATAATTATTAATTTATATAGCTAAAAAATAAATTAGTATATATCTTTTCATTTGGCTCTCTTATGTATGTTTAATTTAAACTTAATACTTTATAATCAAAAACTATCATACAAATTGCTATATTTTTTACATTTTCTTAAAAAAATATAATATTTTTTTAAGTTTAAATATAATATTTATGTATAATCATGTTGCATTATGGGGAAAGTTTATGTATAATTATACATAAATTCATTAAGGAAAGGATGTATATAAATGGACATCAAAAATAATAAAGTGTCTACTTCAGCAAATAATAAAAATTATTCATATATATTAGCTGTAATTAAATTTCTTATATTATCTTCTTTAGGTATCTTCCTATTTATGATTCCAATTACCAAAGGAGAAGAAGTAGTTATACCTGTTGCAACTTTATCAACCTATGTTCAAGAAGCTCTTGGCCAATCACTTCCATACATAATAACAACCATAATAGTTGTAACTGCATTTTTTACAATAGTAACTAAAGTATTTAAGCCTAAATTTATTATTAAAAATAATTTTTTAAATTCTCTTTTTAATGTAAATAATATTTGGTTTATTATCAGAGTTTTAGGTGGAATATTCATAATATGTACAATCTTTAAAATAGGGCCTAAAGTAATTTGGTCAGAAAATACAGGAGGAATGATCTTATCCGATTTACTTCCTATACTCTTTTCAGTATTTTTATTTGCCGGATTATTTCTACCTCTTCTTCTTAATTTCGGACTTTTAGAATTTGTAGGCTCTCTCCTAGTAAAGATAATGAGACCAATTTTTAATCTACCTGGTTCTGCTGCAATAGATTGTATCGCATCTTGGCTTGGAGATGGTACTATTGGTGTTCTTTTAACAAGCAAACAATATGTTGATGGATATTATACTGAAAGAGAGGCCTGTGTAATTGGTACAACCTTTTCTTTAGTGTCAATAACTTTTAGCTTGGTTGTAATTGATACTGTTGGTCTTAGTCATATGTTTTTACCCTTCTATCTATCAGTTACCTTCGCTGGTTTAGTGGCTGCTATATTAGTGCCTAAAATACCTCCACTATCTAGAAAAAAAGATATATACTATAATAATGCAAATAATTCTATGGAAAACCTTCTTCCTGAAGGTTATACACCTTTTAAATTCGGGTTAGAGAAAGCACTAGATAAAGCCAAATCTTCATCCTTGAAAAAAGATGTATTTGCTAAAGGAACATTAAATGTTATAGATATGTGGTTTGGTGTAATTCCTGTAGTTATGGCTGTAGGAACTATAGCACTAATGATAGCAGAATATACACCATTATTTCAAATTCTTGGTTTACCCTTTATACCAATTTTAAAACTTCTACAAATTCCTGAAGCTACAGCAGCTTCTAGCACATTAGTAGCTGGATTCGCAGACATGCTATTACCATCTATAATGTCAGGTGGAATTCAAAGTGATATGACAAGATTTATTATAGCTGCAACTTCTATAACCCAGCTTATATATCTTTCCGAAGTGGGAGCTTTATTACTAGGTTCTAAAATACCTGTTAATATAAAAGAATTATTCATAATATTTATAGAAAGAACTTTAATAACTCTTCCTATAATTTCAATTATTGCTCACTTCATATTCTAAAATAATTTCTAATATCTAGTTATATTTATTTTAAAGAAAAGCAGATCATATTTTATTAATTCAATATGGTCTGTTTTCTTTAATTTTTAATATTAGCCTATTCAATAGTAATGGTAATTATGTTTTTAAATTATAATAATTTGTGTATAATGTAATTTATAAGTAAAATAAAAAGCATTAATTTTTTTTAAAATAATATATACTCTATTATAATTGGCGAATCTTAAAGGAGGCATGACAATGTGGATTAATAATTTAATCAGTATAAAAAAAGTAAATATAGAAAATATATCTACTCTTATAATGTATCCTAAAAATTTTACTGAAAAACTTCCTGTAATATTCTTTTATCATGGATGGAGCTCTAATAAAGATGTTCATAAAAACCTAGGGAGTTTCTTAGCTTGCAATGGATATATGGTAGTTATACCTGATTCAATAAATCATGGTGATCGTGGAACCATAGATTATTGGCAAGGTGAAAGTGGATTAACTAAATTTTGGCCAACGGTGTTATCATCTGTAAAAGAATTCAGTTTTATTCTTGATTATATTGAATCTAACTACAATATAGATGAACACAGAATTGGAGTTTCTGGTCATTCCATGGGAGGAATGATTACTTCTGGTATCATTGCTCATAATAAATGCATTAAAGCTGGAGTAATTATGAATAGCTCTGGTGCTTGGGTTGAAGCAACTTTAGAAATAATTGGGGATCAGTATAAAGATAATAAGGATTATATAGATAAAAGCTTAAATGAACTATCTTCCTATAGCCCTATAAATAATATTAATAATTTTAATAATACTCCTCTTCTTTTACTTCACGGGGATAAGGATGCTTTAGTGCCAATTAAAAGTGAGATTGCTTTCTTTAATGCAATAAAACATAACTATAAAAATAAAGATTTAGTAGATATGAAAACCTATGACAGACTAAACCATTATATAACAGAGGCTATAGTTTCTGAAGCTCTTCAATGGTTTGATACTTATTTGTAAGTAAAAATGAGTGGAATTGTCCACTCATTTTTATTATTCTATATACTTAACTATATTTATACCATTTATTTTCATCTTATATAAACTTATTAAATTCATCAAATCTCCATTATGTATTCCTAAATCATAAGTTTCTACTAAGTTTATAGGAACTATTATATTTTTTTCTTCATTAATTTCATTGAAGTAGGTTATTAAGGATATAGCTAAAGTTTCTACACATATATCTGTACAAACACCTGTAACTATAAAGTTATTAATGCTAGAATTTTCTTTAAGCCATTGTTGAAATTCTTTAGTATGAAATCCATTAGTACTATTCTTCTTTATAATTTTATTATTCTTTGTATAAACCTTTAGTTCTTCTATTAACTCTGATTCTACTGTATTAGCCATACAGTGAGGTGGATATGCATTAAACTCACTAGAGCATTCTTCATGACAATCTATAAAGAATACTTTTTTATAACCTGTAGTTTTATCATTTAGCTTCACTAAAGGGCTTATTATATTCTTCACCCTAGAAGACGCCAAAGGTCCTACATCATAAAAACCCCTAACCATATCAACTACTATTATTGCTGTATTTTCCTCTTTCAAATCCTTTAAATTAATAGATTCTAAATCTATTAATGCTTTTTCCATCTCCTTTAATATCTCATACATTTAATTCACTTCCTATAAGCTTTAAATTTAAATTTTATGGACACTAAGTTACACTATTTTTTACCTTTTACCTTCATAATAGTTTTAGTTACCTTGTATCCAATTCCAATAGCAGCAATAACTACACCGGCAACTAATGCTGAAGATAATTTTTCATTATGTTTTTCTAATTGTTCTAATTCAAGATTTTTAAATTTATTTTTTATGTCTATATGTTTTAAAGTCATAGATATCACCCTTTCTATATTATCTTATATTGGATTATACCACTTTCTTCATATAAATTGTTTAAACTTTTACTGAATAATAAACTAAAACTTTACAATTACCTTAATATGAGGTTTTTTATCCTTTATTAAATTAACACTCTGTACTATAATTACTAATATACGTTATTATAATGGAGGATTTATTATGTTTAAAACAATTATTTGGTTTGGTCATTTTGCCATTAGTCTTTTGACCAAAATTGGACCAATGTATAAAGTTAATTATTTAGAGAAACAAAGAAAAACTGAAGAAATGGAAGCTTATATACATAAAGTAACATCAAAGTGGGCTATGTCGCAGCTTAAATATAGCGGAGCAACAGTATCCGTTTATGGTGAAGATAATATTCCATCTAATATTCCTGTAGTGTTTATTAGTAATCATCAAGGAAATTTTGATATTCCACTATTAATGAGTTATATTAATAAACCAAAAGGTTTTATTGCTAAAGTTGAAACTTTAAAAATACCTATAGTTAGAACCTGGATGCAATATATTCACTGTGTATTTATGGATAGAAGTAATCTAAGAAAATCTGCTGCTGCTATAATTGAAGGGGTAAAAATAATTAAAGCTGGTCATTCACTAGTTATATTCCCAGAAGGTACTAGAAGTAAGGGTGGTCCTCTAGGTGAATTTAAAGCTGGTAGCTTTAAACTGGCAACTAAATCTAATGCACCTATTGTACCTATAACTATAAATGGTTCTTATAAACTTATGGAGGCTAATAACAATAGAATTAAGGCTGCTAATGTAGATTTATTTATTCATCCTCCTATTGAAACTAAAAATTTATCTAAAGAAGAACAAGAAAAACTTCCCACTGTGGTTAAAGAAATAATAGCTAGTAAACTTTATAATTAGTTAAACATTTTTAATTACTTCAAAATCATCTATTTAATTTTAAAATAATCATTTGATAATATTGAAATATTAACCTTATTACTGTATTATCAAATAGTATGTAAGTTTGCATAGGAGGAAATAATAAATGAAATATGTTACTTTAGGAGTTTGCTCAAAAGAAATTAACTTTGACGTAGTTGAAAATAAAATAAAAAATGTAAGCTTTATAAGAGGTTGTGACGGTAATCTATTAGGTATTTCTAGTTTAGTAGAAGGCATGGATATCAATGAAGTTATATCAAGACTAAAAGGAATCCAGTGCGGTTCAAAAGATACCTCCTGTCCAGATCAATTAGCAAGAGCTTTAGAAATCTATAAAACTAAGAATTAAAATGAAGCTATCTTAGATAACTAAGATAGCTTCATTTCAATTCTTTTCTAATACTAAATCTCCCATTACAATACCTACTACTTGTCCACTATTATTCTTTATAGGTACTGAAAGAGCTATACAATATCCATCAGTATCAGAAGATATGTATGGCTCCGACTTATATACTAATCCTTTAATGGATTCTTTAAAGTATTGTCTATGAGAATAATTACAGTATAATTCTTCCCTACTTCCCTCAAGGGTTACCCCCTTAGTATCTCCATTTATATCCATAGCTGATAATAGATAAAAGAACGGATATTTTTTCACAAATTCTTTTAATGTTTTATTACACTTAGTTTCTTCTAAAGATATTATTGCGCCTTCTTTTGCAACACTATTCAAAATATTTTTAGCACTATTTATATATTTTTCAGTATCTTCATCTAAAATATAATTTTGTGCAAAAGATGATATTATAAGCTTCATATCTTTATTCATATTTACAACTTCTTTAATATTATCAGAAACACGCTTTACTACCTTAAATTGAGCCTTAGAACTTTCTGCTGTATTTTGTACATGAATGGTAGTTTTAGAAACAAAATTAGAAATACTATTTATAGATAGTTCTATATCCCTTAAATTTATATTTTGATCCTCAATAGCTTTATTTATTTCTTGTATAGAGTTTAATGTATTCATACTTGAGCTAGATATAGATTGAAAATTTTCACTATTTTTCTTAGCATATGAAATGGATTCTTTTATAACTGATAAGTCTTCTTCCATTATAGATCCAAATTCATATATATCTTTTTGAACATTATCTGTTATCTTTTGAATTTCATCTGCTTGTACAGATGACATTTCTGCCAACTTTCTTATTTCCTCAGCCACCACAGAAAAACCTTTTCCTGCTTCTCCGGCTCTTGCAGCTTCTATGGATGCATTTAAAGATAATAAATTGGTAGTACCACTTATTTCTTTTACAGTATCAGATATATCTTGAATTTTTTGTGCACCAATTTCTAAGGCTTTTATCCTAAGAGAGAGTTCCTTTTCCAAACATAGTGATTTTTCCATCTTATTAATAAGTTTATCAAACTCACTCTTGCTTTCATTTACAGATTCCATCATTGACATAGCTGTTTTTTCTACGCTATGCGAATTTCTAACCATAGTTCCATGATTTAAAACAATACTTTCTATATCACTTCTAGCAGATACAACTTTATCAACCTGATTATTCATATCATCTGATATGGTGGTAATAGATTCTACATTTTCAACCACATGTAACTCCATATTTTTCATATCTTCATTTAAGACATCACAGTTTATAAGTATTCTATCACTAATTTCCGTAGATTTTCCTATAAGCCTTCTAACCTTTATCATAAAGTCATTGGAATAAACAATTAGTTCTTTTATTATTTTAATTTTGTTTGCCTTTAGTTTCTTTGTTAAATCACCTTGAGAAATTTTCTCCATTTCATTAGTTAGCCTTCTTAGTGAACTTCTAATTCTTATATTAAATGTAGAAACTATGATCAAAGTCACAATAAAAACTCCTATTATACCCCAAAATACATATTGTATTTTCAAATTTTCACCCCCTTTATATGAAATTAAATACATATAATATATAATTATACATTAATATCAATATATTTCCTACAAAAACATTACTTATTAAGTAGAATAACTGAATTTTGGATACATCCAACGGTTTTTCCCAATACTTTTCTAGGTAAAACTCTAGATATTCCTATAGCAATTTTATTTTTAATCCCAGGTATAATTATACTTTTTCCTTTCATAAATTCTTTATACCCTATTTCAGCTACTAATTTAGGCGACATTGCTCCTCTTACTTCTCTTTTGCCAGCTCTTTGATGAAAATCTGTTTTTGTAGTTCCTGGACAAAGTCCACTTACCTGAATATTATACTTTTTAAGTTCTATTGATAAAGCTTCCGTTAAAGATAGTACATAAGCTTTTGATGCATAATATACTGCAGTATACGGTCCTGGTTGATATGCACCAGTAGATGCCACATTTAGGATTTTCCCACCCTCATTTTTAATCATTTGATTAGAAATTAAATATGTAAGCTCCGTTAAAGCAACAATATTAGTTTGTATTACTAAATCATGATTTTCCATATTAATTTCATGAAATAGACCACAATAACCTACACCAGCATTATTTATTAGTACATCTATACTTATATCTAAATTTATAATTTCATTAAAAACCTCATTTCCACTATAAGATTTAGATAAATCCTTCTCAATTATAATAACTTCTATTCCATAAATCTTTGATAGCTCCTCTTTAATCCTTCTTAAAACTTCGATTCTTTTAGCAACTAAAATTAAATTATAGCCATTTTGAGCAAAGATTTTACTAAGCTCATATCCAATTCCAGACGAAGCTCCAGTAATTAACGCTGTTTCTCTTTTAATTTCCATATATAATCCCTCCCTGAAAATTCAAACTATACTATCATAAAATAGTTAATATTTATTTTTTCATATATATATAATGCAGATTTAAATTATTAATTCAAATTTTAATTGAATTAAATGAAAATTACTAGATATTTTATCTTTATGTAGATATATTATAAATAATCTAAGCAATTTTAACCTAAACTATATAATATTACATTTGTAAAATAAATATGGAGGATATTTATGAAATTTAAAAACCTTTCCCTTGATTTTTTTCGTAGGGATGCAAGAGAAGTTGCTGAGGACCTCTTAGGTAAAATAATAGTAAGGAATTATATGGGATATAAGCTCACTGGTAGAATTGTAGAAACTGAGGCTTATGTGGGAAAAATTGATAAAGCTTCTCATGCCTATAACTATAAGAAAACCACTAGAACGGAACCTTTATTTAAAAGTGCTGGTATAGCCTACGTATATAAAATATATGGAATGTATAACTGCATGAATATAGTAACCGGTTGTGAAGACGATCCTCAAGGAGTCTTAATTCGTGCCATTGAACCAATAAAAGGTATTGAAGTTATGAGTGAAAACAGATTTAATAAACCTTTTACTAAGCTTAAGCCCCGCGAAATATTAAATCTCACTTCTGGTCCTAGAAAACTATGTATAGCCCTTAGTATAGACAAATCTTTAAATACCCATTCTATATTAAGCGAGGAGTTATCCTTATATGCAGACGATTTTAAAGATTTCAAAATTGTATATTCTAAAAGGATTGGCATTGATTACGCTGAAGAGGCAAAAGATTTTCTTTGGAGGTACTATATTGAAGGCAATAAATATGTTTCAGTTATAGATAAAAAATCATCTCTATAAAATTACAGAGATGATTTTTTATCTATATTTCTAATTATAGTTTTAAAAATTTATTAAATCTATTTCTAACTCTTTCTTCTCCCATTATTTGCATAATAGTATAAAGGTCTGGTGTATTATTTCTATAGGTTAATGCCGTTCTTACACATCCAGCTACATCTGAAACCATACCTTTGTAATTTTCAGGGTTTTTCTTAAAGGCTTTTCTATCTGTAGCATACCCTAATTCTACAGCTACTACTTTTAAATCTTCAAACCAATTATCCTTATCAGTATTAAAATTATATGCCTTAGCATAAGCTTCTATTACCCTTTTAGCTTCTGCTAAATCAATATTCTTAGGAAATTCTATTTCTTCTGAAGTACTGTTGAATAATTCATCAAAGAAGAAAAATATTTTTTCCTTAACATCATTCCATTTAGCAAAATCCTTTCTAGGTTTTGGTCCTTCTTTATCAATATTAAATATTTCTTTACACATTAATTCATTGTTAGTTACTATGTCATACATTTCCTTATCATAATTCTTAGCCCAATTTATAAAGTAGTCATATACCACATCGGCCTTTAACTTGCAAATTACATTTTTACTTACGTCACTTAATTTTATAATATCAAATAAAGCACCGCTTTTACTCATCTTATCTAGATATACTCTAAATTCATGATAATCAGATAATGGATTTTCTTCTCTCCACTGTTCAAAAGTAGAATTTATTATATTAAGTAAATATTCTATAACAGATATCATAGGATATCCTTCTTCATCATAATAACTTACTGCACTTTCAGGATCTTTTCTCTTAGATAGTTTTCTTTTAGAATCTCCATCTAACTTCATTATTGTAGGAGTATGTGCATATTCAGGTCTATCAAATCCAAGAATATCAAAAAGTTGAATATGAATTGGAAGAGATGATAACCATNNAACCATTCTTCTCCCCTAATTACAGTAGTAGTTCCCATTAGCGCATCATCAATAGCATGAGCAAAATGATAGGTTGGAAGTCCATCAGATTTAATTATAACTATATCCTGATTGCTTTCTGGGAAAGAGATATCACCTTTAACTAGATCGTGAAACTCAACTCTGTTTTCTAGATTACCTGGGGATTTTAATCTTATAATATACTTTTCACCTTCATCTATTCTTTTTAAAGCTTCTTCTGGAGATAAATTTCTACAGATTGCATATTCTCCATAATATCCTGGAGTTAATTTTTCACTAATTTGTTTTTCTCTTAGTTGTTCTAGATCTTCTGATGTACAAAAACATGGATAAGCAAGACCTTTTTTAATTAGATCTCTAGCAAAAGTTTTATATATCTCTTCTCTTTCACTTTGCCTATAAGGACCATACTCACCTTTAGATGTGTTATCTCCTGTCATACCTTCTGTAAATTCTAACCCAAACTTATGCATAGTATTTATAGTATCTTCAATAGCACCAGCCACTTCTCTTTTTTGATCTGTATCTTCAATTCTTAAATAAAAAACTCCTTCACTTTGAGTAGCTATTCTTTCATCTATTAATGCAGAAANNCAGAAAATACTCCTCCTATATGTTGAAACCCTGTTGGACTTGGAGCATATCTAGTAACCTTAGAACCTTCTTTAAGATTTCTCTTCGGATACTTTGAAATATAATACTCAGGCTCCTTATCAATGTTAGGGAAAATTGTATTTGCTAATATTTCATAATTCATTTTACTCACCTTACCTTATATATTTATTAATTACCTCACACTTTGGCTTAATCCATATAATATAATTTAACATTTTATATAATATGAGATATATAGTAATCTTACTTAAAGTTTACCTTATATAAAACTCTATTAAATATTAATCCATTTTAAATATTACCATAAAATAAAGTATAATTGTACCCCTATATGTTTTAATATAAATTCCTTAGATTTTATATAAAAGATTCATCTTAGTTTCTTTCCCATTTGTTTTCACTATTTTGATACCTTGGAATTTATCATAATTTTCCTTAATTCCTTCATCTAAGTTAATGGATTTTTTTTCATTAGCAATATATGCAACTATTTCATCATATTCAATAAGTTCTTCTATTTTCCTTTTTAACTTTTCACTTTTTTTTCTAGCTATTGCTCTTTCCTGAGCACTATACTCCTGTGAGCCTTTTACTAGTTCCAATGTACTTAATTCACCTTCATATTTTCGTTGCATAGGATTAATATATTCTGTCCTCAATAAAGCTACAGTTAAGCTGTCATATCTATGAGCATATACCAATGCTTTAAATCCATCATTCTTACCTGAATCAAATAGCCAATAGATAGGTTTCTTGCCATAAGCTTTTATATGATCCTTATAGAATTCCTTAAAGAAGTATCTTCTAACGCTTTGCCTTGAAGTTTCACTATCTTTTTTGCCTAAAATATTGGCTATAAAGTTAAGATTCTCTTCCAATAATTCATTTCCATAAGCTGCTTTTAAAAATTCAATGAATTTGGTCATTAAGTCTTCTGAAAAATATTTTTCTTCTGTTATAGGCATTATATTATCAAACTTAGGCATAAAACTTGAATTAACCCATCTATTATCATTTACTTTTCTAGTGGACTCTATTTCTACTTTCTTAACTCTATGTTTTTTAAAATCCCATTTATCTTGGAAGTTTCCACCTCCATACACTAAACCATCAATATCTATTGAATATCTACCCATAATACATCCCACTGCAAAAGATATTAAAGATTTCACTTCTCTTTCTACCTCAATTCTCCTTAATGTTATATCTTTATAGGGTACATCCGGGGATAATTCTTCATTTAAACCATAAACATCTATGAAAATTTTATTTAACTTATCTTCATTATTTTTAAGTTTCTCAATAATTTTCATATTTTCTTTTTCCCAAAGTTTAAATCTAGATTCTATAGTTACATTATTAACTTTTTTTTCTCTTAAGCCTCTCATCAATGGATGAGTTCTAAAGTTCCATGATGTCTCAAATTCATTCCATTCCGCTTCACTAATGGCTATGTTTTCTTCTACAATTTCATCAATGGTAGATTTTATTTCTTCTTTAAATACATCTTCATGTATTGGAATATTCTTCAAATCTCCTACTTGTATATTATAGGTTGGATTCATTATATCTAAAAACATATTAGCAACTTTGCTGCATAACAATGCTAGTACTACCTTTTCTATGTCTTTATCATCCAAGAATATAGAAGATCCAGCAACGTCAAATATGAACCCCTGAGGAGAATACCTTACTCCCATATTTTCAGAAATAAAAGTGTATGTAAGACCACTTTTAAAATAAAACTCCTCATTTTTTATAGTTCTACTATATGATTTATATAACTTTGCTGCATAATCTTTTACTTCACTACCATCATTTTCCCAATTAATCACATATCTATTATTACCAAACCACTTTCTGTATTCTCCACCTTTGTTATATGGAAACCATTTTTTCTTACTTAACAAAGCTTCATCTCTATCAGCAGCTGAAAAATTAATTTCATTTATATCAACTTCATACCAATCTCTTAAAAACCGTTTATTATCCGATGTAGCCATTCCTTGTCTAGGCTTTGCAATATTTTCAAACTTGTCTAAATTAGAAAATAAATTTAATACATTATCATTTGCCCAATAAGCAAAAGGTTTTGTTGGGATTGTCATTAGTTTTTTTAGCCATATACTGTAAATCCCATCTCTCTCCATTCCACTACAAACTGACTTAATCTTTATTTTCTTTTCCAAAGCTGTTAACTCTTTAGTAAGGTCTACAATTCTGGTTTTATATTTAGGAATTTTACTATTTTGATTTATAAAAGCAACATTCTGTACTATGGTACCCACATTATCTTCAAATACCTTAGCTCCTAAGTGAATCATGCTAATAAAAGTACTGTCTTCTAAAATCTTACCTCTAAGTTCTAAAAAGCTACTTAAAAACATCCATGAATGCTGATTTACCATGGCATATATTCCATCTTCTTTCAGATAGTTCTTACATACTTCCATATACACAGAAAATAAATCATGCTTTGATAAAGGATAATGGTTGGTCAAATATTTAGCTAGGGTATCATTAGCTCCCCTTAGTCCCATATAAGGTGGATTAGTAATACAAACCTCATATTTAATACTCATTATTTCTCCCTGATTAATAAGCTTTGGTAATTTATTTAACAGTATCTGTCTATAATCACTAAATACTAAATTATTTTCTTCGTTTATCTCTCCTAACCGTTCTTTTAACCTCTGAAAATTCACCTTCTCAAATCTTAATATTGATCCAAACTCTTTACCATCCTTAAAGGTATTTACTAAATAAGATAAATCACCTCTTAGCTCTTCATCTTCCTTTGCGAAATATTCTATAATTTCATAAGTAATACCATTACTTTCTTCTATAGGTACTATATTAAGCTTCAAAGGATTTTTTTCAACTTCTCTGAAAAATCTTCTATTATACGCTCTAGCCTTCATAATAAGACAGAACATACCAATTTGACTAGCTCTTAAATCTATATCTAATCCAAATATATTATTTTCTAAAATTTTTCTTGAAATCTCTCGCTCTGGATAAGCTGCAGATTTGTAAATTTTATAAAGCACATCAAAGGCATATAACAATATGTGCCCCGAACCCATACATGGGTCAAGGATTTTTATATCCTCAGGATGTAAATTTTTTCTCTCCAATTTAATATTATGTAAAATGTCATCTATTTCGAAATCCTGAATGCCTTCCTCTAAATAATATTTTAATTCATTCTTTAAATTTTCATCCTCATGTCCTTGAATCCATATGGTTCCTAATGAATTTTCTACTAAGTATTTCACTATCCACTTAGGAGTAAATAACTGAGTAGCTGCTGGAATGTTTTCTTTAGTTATTTTTACATTTTTCTTTAGATCATCAAAAACCTTATCCTTCTTTTCAGATATATAATACTGATACATCCACCCTATAATTTCTACTTCCTCTTTCCAGTCTTCTTCATCTATGTCATTGCACATTTTCCTTAGTATGGAACCTTCTTCTAACAAATTATCAGGAAATAACAATTCTGTATAATCTTCTATTTTTTCAAATAAACCAGGAATAATATTCCCTAATTCATTACATTGTCTTATTAAAATATATTTATATAGATTTTCTCTATCAGAATTTTTACTACTATCTAACAGTTTATAGACTAAATCTGAATCTAGTCTCAACTCTCTTATAACTTCACCAACCCTAAATAAAATATCTGGTTCCATTTTACCTGGTATCTCTGAAGATATAATTCTTATTCCAATGGGCAAATAATCATGTACTTCCATATATCTTAAAGCTATAAACCTGTTAAACCAAGTATATGCCACTTCTTCCACAACTTCATCTAAAGATTTTGATTCTATTTCCTTTATTAGTGATTTTCTATGATTAGGTGAAATATTAAATATTTCTTCTCCACCCACTACTTTAAATCCACTTTGAACCACTTCTATATCTCTAATTCTATTATCTTCAATACCTATTTTATACGCTCTATCTTTTATTTTTTCAATAAGATTACTTCTTGCCCAAGTGGCAAAAGCCTTAACTTTATTCTTATTCATCCTTTAATTGCTCCTTATTTGCTATGTAAAATTTCAATAGCTTTATTATAACATAGTAAGATTTTTTTATTGAAATTTTTATATAATTCCTTATCACATTATTTTCTTTTCAAATTCTAAGATTTTATAATTAAACCCTAAAGAGCTATCTCAAAATAATTCTCTAGAATCTCTAAAATATCGAGTTTATACTTTAATACCATTAGTAGATAATACTCAACATAATTAAGATTTAGATTACTTTGAAATAGCCCTTTTATAAATAAAATATTTAATTTTAATAACCGTTTTTTTTTGCTACGATACCACTTTCATTGGTACCTGGCTCTTCAATAGTAGTATTAAAGCTACTTTGAGCGTATTGACCTTGAGATTTATTCCCATTACGAAGGTAGTTCTCCTTTTTGTATTTCCTTTTATCTTCTTCACGTTGTTTAATCTCATATTGTTGTTCTCTTAATAAATCATGATCCATCTTTATCCCTCCTTTAACACATATATTCATTGTTTATTATGTGTTAAAGTTTTTATAGTATACTGTTAAACACAATATACCTTTCCTATGAATTTTATTATTAATTTAATTTTAAAATCTAGATCTCAATATAATTATCCTTAAACCAATCTATTAGTTTTCTTGCAATACTAATGCTTCCAGGAATACTAGGTAAATTGTTTACCTCAAACCAGTTTGCCTCTTCAATTTCAACTCCATCAACCTTTATTTCACCCTTATCATATTCTGCTGTGAACCCTACCATAAGAGAATTAGGAAATGGCCATGGTTGATTACCAAAATATTTTATATTTTTAACTTCTATTCCTACTTCCTCCATTACTTCCCTCTCTACACATTCCTCTAATGTTTCACCAGGTTCCAAAAATCCTGCTAAAACACTATAAAAATTATGTTTTGACTTAGCATTTTTAGCAAGAAGTAATTTACCATCTTTAACTATAGCAACTATTATAGCAGGACTTATTCTAGGGTAGCTTATAAAACCACACTGTGGACATATTTTCCCATATTCATTTAGTATAGTATTAGTACTATTACCACAAACACCACAATATTGATGGGTTCTATCCCAATTCATGATTTGAATAGCACGTCCCACTTCTATATATATTTCATCAGGAACTTGTCCATATAAGTTTCTTAAGGTTATAAATTTCGTACCCAAAGGTTCTGTATACTCTTTTGCTACCTCTACAGAATAACACTTACCACAGCTCCTAGTTCCTAGATCTTGAACTCTTACCGGATTAATATTAACTGATTCTAAATCTTTAAAGCTTGGTATAAAAATTTTATCTTCTTTCTCTTCTACTAATAATTCATTTTGTCTAAATATAAACCAAATAGGAGCATTAGTTTTTTCTATTGATAAATGATTCATTATTTTTCCTTCTTTCATTTTGTATAAAATCTATATTAACCTTAATATATTTTATTAATTAAGTCTATACTATTTTTTAGTTTAAAATGTAAAAAAACCTCGTAATACTTATTAGTACTACGAGGTATGGTGCGCCATCAGGGGTTCGAACCCTGGACCCCTTGATTAAGAGTCAAGTGCTCTGCCAGCTGAGCTAATGGCACATGTCCTTGTCACAAGTATCATTATACAACCCACTGTAAGTTTTGTAAAGTATTTTATTAAAATACATTAAATAAATATTTATTATTTAATGTAAAAAAATATAAAATAATGCAGTTTATAATTAAATAGATTATTTTAATCATATTAATTATTTTACTAGCTACTTTTTTAAAAAAATTTTATTAAAAAAGAAACAACACTCTACAGTATTGTTTCCCTTGGTGCGCCATCAGGGGTTCGAACCCTGGACCCCCTGATTAAGAGTCAGGTGCTCTGCCAACTGAGCTAATGACACATGTCCTTGTTACAAATATTATTATATTAAGATTATTTAATTTTGTAAATAATTATAGATATATACAATAGATTTCAAAATATCTATTGCATATACCTATATTGTATTTAAACATCCTTTATCTTCATTATATAAATTTCTTATTTACATCCCTTGATCCACTTAGATATAATAAGTGAGGATAATATATATTAAATTCTATAACATCACCAACTTTATAATTGGTTTTACAGTCTTCTATATCTATAATTAAATGGTCACTACTAGCACCAATTACCTCTATATTTTTATCTATAGGTATTAAAGTATCTACAGAAACAAAATCCTGCTTACCTATTGCCAATAATGCACGTCTTCTTTCACCCCTATCTTCATAGGTGGGCTTATTCCCAAATGCATCTATAAATATTTCACCAATTGGATGAGATGGCTTATTTTTAACTTCTACTACCTGAGCTTTTAGTACAAAGGCATCTTGATGTAACATGGACATATCATACTTCCAAAAATCATCTAAATCTTTAGCAACTAATATTCCTTCTCCAATTCTTAAATTATTAATTTTACTTGGTATTTTTCCATCCCAAATTAAAGTTAACGAAGACGTAGCTCCTCCTGAAACCACATCCAATTCTCTTCCAATCAAAGCTTCTATTTTTTCTGCTACATCACATAATTTACCTAAATTCTCTTCTGTAGGTTTTACTGAACCATAGCATCCTAAATTTGTCCCTACACCATAAAGTTTTACATTAGTTAATTCTTTCTCTACATATAAGGCTAAGTTTATGAACTCTTTTTCATCTACGATACCTTCCCTTAAATCACCTAAATCCATCATTAAAATAACTTTGTGATTCTTGTTTTTATATTTACACTCTTCGTTTATTTTCCTTAAAGTTTCAATTTCAGAGTTTAAACTTATATCCACATATTCCACTAATTGTTTTATTTCATTATGCATAGGTATTCTTATAAGCATAACAGGTTTTTTTACACCTTGTTTTTTCATCTCTATAACTTGATTTATTCTAGATGTAGCAAGATACTCACATCCCGCCTTATCCATCTCTGAAACTATCTGTGGCATAGCATGTACAACTTTAACTACTCCTGCTACAGAAATTCCTTTATTCTTACATAAATCCACTACATATTTAGTATTATCATATACCTTTTTTAAATCTATCTCTAGTAGAGGAAATTCTTCCAATTCCTCTATATCCTTTATATCCTTTATATGGATATCATTAATCAAAGTGTTTTCTATCATAGTATCCTCTCCAGTCCCCTAATATAAAGATACCTAATTTAAATTAGTTTTATCTAACAGCTGCTATCTTGTTTATATTATAAGAAAATTCACTCAATACTTCTCCATCCATATTAATTAAAACAAGCCCAACCAAAAGCTACTCATAACACAACCATATAATCATGTTATGAGTAACTAAAAAATAAATATAATTCTAAATTTAGTTCATTGTTTAATAGTTATAAACAAAGTTCTTTGCTTCAGAGGGAGTTTTTACTCCCTCTGAAACTTAGCAATCGTTATCAAGGGACGTAGCCGCTCTTTACTCTCAATTGAAGAAGATGAGAATATTAGAGCGGGTAATCATCGTATAAAAAGATTTATGGAATTAACGTCTAATTAATTCTTTAATAAGTAATGATAGTTTTAATAAACCTTTCTCTAGTTCTTCTATAGGTGCATAGGAAAAAGATATTCTCAAAGAATTGTTAAAATTAGCATCATATATATATCCAGGATACAATAAAATTCCCATTTTACATGCTTCGTCAAAAAGCTTATACATACCTATTTTATACTTTAATGTAATCCAAACATAATAACCCCCTGAGGGTGTTTCCCAAGTAGCAATATCCTTGAAGTGTCTATTTAAAGCATTTATTGTTACATCTCTTCTTATAGTTAATTGACTTCTTATCTCTTTTAAATGATTTTCATACAATCCCGTTTCTAGCCACTTACCCACTGTAAGTTGTGATAAAGAACTAGAACCATAATCAGTTTGCATCTTTATATCGCCTAATCGTTCAATTACTGGTTCTGGTCCTACAATCCAACCAATCCTTAGTCCTGGACATAATGTCTTTGATACACTCCCTACATATAACACCAATCCATTAGTGTCTATACTCTTAATAGGTTCCGGTGGTGGAGCATCAATCCAAAGTTCCCTGTATACATCATCTTCAATAATAGGTAACTTTTCTTTCTGACAAACCTTCATCAACTCTTTTCTTCTTTTTTGGGACATGACTATAGAGGTAGGATTTTGAAAATTTGGTATAGTATATAGTATAGATGGAACATGTTTTTTTATGTAATCTGGAATTAAATTAGCCATAACTCCTTCATTATCCATAGGTATACCACTTCTTCTCATATCTAATGACTGAAATATTTGAAGTGAGTACATATAAGAAGGATTTTCTAACAATACAGTAGAACCCTTTTGCAATAATCCCATAGAAATTAGTTGCATTGCTTGCAAAGCTCCAGAAACAATAAGTATAGAACCTGGTGATGCATATATGCCAATTGTCTTTAAATAATTACTTACTTGCTGCCTAAGATACATAGTTCCACTGGGACTTTCATATCCTAAATTATCCATATCCTTTGCTACTTCATTTAATATTACTTTCATATCTTCTTTTGGAAATAATTCTGATGATGGTTCTCCAGTGCTCAATCGTATATAATCTTCTCTAAACTCAAGGGTATTGATTTTCTTAATAGTTTTAACATTAGGGATATGAATACCTTCATCAATATAGGACTTCCAATCTGGTTGTATATTAGATAATAAAGGTGATACATTATTTACTATTTTAGTTCCACCCTTTCCCTTACCCTCTAATATTCCTTCTGCCTTCAACTCATCTATAGCTGAAACAATAGTGCTTCTATTTACATTAAAAATTTTAGCTAGTTCTCGTTGCGTAGGAATCATAAATCCGACTTGCCATTCTCCTCCATTTATTCTCTCCTTAAAGTACTCTACAATTTGAATATATAGAGGCTTATTTATGTTTTTATCCGGCTTCCAATCTATATTTATTATATTTATCTCTCCCTTCAAGATAATAATATACTATTAAATGTATTTATTTATCTATTTAATATATTAACCTAAATATTTCTTCTTTTATAGTCCTTTATAAGAATAGAGCTTAATTATCAGATGATAACTAAGCTCTTATAAATTTAATTTTTCTATTAGGATTGTATTTCTATCTCTTTCTCCTCTAAGTAAGTACATACGGCTCTGAAATCATCTATCCAATGAATTTTTGCAAGTTCTCGCAAATCTAGAATTATACCTGTACTTTTATGTTTGATATACTCCATATTATAGATTTCCGTTTCTACAAAATTATTTATATAACTATATATACATGGAACAAATTTATCCCAATTCTGTTCAAAATATTTAGTTTTTGCATAACATAATCTATTTATATGAAATATTATCCCTATAGGAGTACTCTTCGTGGCTAGTTTATGACTAAAATATTCTTGATTAGGGTATTTGGGCTCTACTCTTTCCCAATATAAGTTTTCATTGGGATGTAAATTGAATTTATCAATTATTTTGCACTTTTCTTTCCCCAACTCTTCTCTCATCAACTTTTCTCTAATAGGCTGTTCCAACTCTTTTAAATACTCTAGATTCATAATGTAATGCCCCCTATTAAAACCTTGTTATAAATTTCTTAATTTCATTTTATTGCTTTATATAGCAATTTACCAATACTAATTATTGATAAGTATAATATTACTTATTGGTAATATTAATACAACAATATAAATTAATCTATTATACTAATTACATATATAATTTTAATAAATGAAAATCCTGTACTTAGCCTTTACTTAAACTCTAATATATAAAAAAAGCTTTTATGAGAATAAACTTCTTCATAAAAGCTTTTACAAAACTTAATAACTATACAGCTATACTTCTTCTTTTTGAAAACACACTAACACTTTCTTTTGCTAGAGCTGTGACTATAGATGATGATCCAATAAATAGTATTCCTATTTGTGGAGTTA
The DNA here is from genome assembly GCF_002477055.1 of Clostridium sp. UBA7503. Lineage (NCBI taxonomy): Bacteria > Bacillati > Bacillota > Clostridia > Eubacteriales > Clostridiaceae > Clostridium > Clostridium sp. UBA7503. The sequence goes on along the minus strand of NZ_DLNT01000057.1, from coordinate 27,027 downwards.
TTATTGTAAAATCAATTACTCCATGAACTAAAACAATTACCTGTATTGCCATAAGTAAAGCTACACTACTATATCCAGATTTATAAAGATATATTAAATCTTTATAAATATTTGCTCTTATATATAAGTAAATTAAAAGTCCAATTACTCCTAAAGAAGTTAATAATGATAGCCATATATTATGAGAATGATTAATGACACGACTATACCTTGAGAATTCATTACCATGCTCTATAGTTCCTAACATTCCCCAACCAGTCAATGGTTTCTCTTCTATCATCCTTAAAGATCCTAACCATATTTCTTCTCTAGTGTCAAAAGACCTCTCAATCTGATGACCAGTAATTTCTTGAGATATATCAGATACCTTTGGAGGTGTAAAACCTACTACACCTATAACTAATAAAATAGATATAATAATTATTATATCACTCTTATTTCTTTTTATTTTCAATAGTAATAGGGATACTAATCCAAACATAAATCCAATAAAAACCCCTCTTGAGCCAGTTAAACAAAGATTTATTAAAAATAGAGCTGTAGCACTATAATATGAAAACTTCACCTTAACACTTTTACTATTAGAAGCATAGTATATGGCCATTATCACCATAATAGCAAACCAATCTCCAGCTATGTTCGGATTTCCAAAAGTACTAAAAATTCTATGATTAGTTGAAACCTCCAACGGTACACCTAAAATTTTTTTCCACAGTTCCATTGGAAAATATGCAAAAGTAACCTTTTCTATAATTCCAACAATTCCCGAAAAAATTGAAAACTTAATTAAGTAATTACATATTATTTCCAATTTTTCTTCTGTCTTGCAATAATTTTGTAATACTACACTTATAGTAAAATATAAGAAAAAAACTATTGAAACAGCGGCAGACATAATACTTTTATTAAGAAGTCCAGCTAATAGAGACCAAAGAAACAAAAGAACCAATCCCATATTCCAACTATTTTTCTGTATTTCCTCTCTCATCTTTATAACTCTATAAGTAGTATATACTCCGGTAAATAATGCAGTATATGGAGACATAATAATTAATAATATTAAATTAAACATAATCTTCACCTTTATTTTTCTATTCTTCCATATATAATATGTTATTATCATCATGGAAATTATTTTATAGTTTTACATAATAATGTGTTCTTAAAATCCTCTATATATATTTTACACATTTTTTCTAATTTTGTTAATACTTTTTACATATTTTGGTATATATTTTTTAATACATAAATATACACATTGATTATAATACATTATGTACTTATTTATTTCAACAAAAAAAACATATTGTAATAAATTCGTAAGAACTTCCTCACTGTATATTATAGGATTTAAAGTTACTTCATATACCTTAAATTAATAAAATTATACCCTTTTCTTCTTTCTCTTTTCTTTAACTATTTTACAAGCAAGACTACTCTATAAACTAGATTTTAAATAAATGTAGATTTACTGATGAAAGCCATTTTCTAAAATTTTCACAAAGACTATAAGTATATAATATAGTGAGTATATAAATAAAAATGCTAAGGAGTAGTTATATTCCACCTCCTTAGCATTTTCTTATTTCAGTATTTATTTACCTATATCTTTTCTATAATACATTCCATTAAAATTTACTTGTAATATCCCTTTGTAAGCCTTTTCTCTTGCGTCTTCTATATTATCTCCAAGAGCTGTAACTCCTAAAACTCTACCACCATTAGTAATTAATTTATTATATATGGAATTAGCTCCAGCAATAAATACCTTTTCACTACAACTATCAACACCTGTAATTAACTCACCTTTTTCATATCTCCCCGGATATCCTTTCGAAGATCCTATAACACAACAAGCTGTCTTATTTTTAAACTTAACTATATCATCACTAAGTTTTCCTTCTATTGCAGCTTCAATTATATCAATAAAATAACTCTCCATAAGAGGTAAAACCACCTGTGTTTCTGGATCACCCATTCTAACATTATACTCTAAAAGATATACTCCTTTTTCGCAAATCATCAATCCAAAGAATATTATTCCTATATAGTCTAGATTTTCTTCCTGTATCCCCATAAGCGTTGGCTTTAAAATATCCTCTTTAAAGGCTTTTAAAACACTTTCATTACAGTACGGGTTTGGAGCCACAGTTCCCATTCCACCTGTATTAAGTCCCTTATTATCCTCAAATATAGTTTTATGATCCTTAGATGATATAAATGGAATTATAGTATTTCCATCCGTAATACTTAATATTGAAGCTTCTACACCTAGTAAGAATTCTTCAATTATAATTTCCTTACCTGCTCCTCCAAAAGTATCATTAATCATGAAATCATTAATGGCTAAAATTCCTTCTTCCTTAGTTTCGGCTATAACAACTCCCTTACCTGCAGCAAGTCCATCAGCTTTTATAACTATTGGATATTCAGCCTTTTCCAAATACTCTAAAGCCTTCTTTGAATCTCTAAAAGCTTCATAAGCTGCAGTTTTAACTCCATATTTTTTCATGAATTCCTTAGCAAAGGTTTTGCTTCCTTCAAGAGTTGCTGCTTTCTTACTTGGTCCAAATATTTTTAGATTGTGGCTTTTAAATAAATCTACTATACCATTACATAGGTATACTTCTGGTCCAACTACAGTTAAATCTATAGAATTTTCTAAAGCAAAGTTTAAAAGTTTATAATTATCTGTTAAATTAATATTTTCACATTTATGTTCCATAGAAGTACCACCATTTCCTGGAGCACAATATATCTTTGAAATTTTATCACTCTCACCGAGTTTCCATGCTATAGCATGTTCTCTTCCACCATTTCCTATGACTAAAATTTTCATAAAATCACCTCAAGTTTAACTTATAGGATACTAATGTTTAAAATGTCTCATTCCTGATAAAACCATAGGTATGCCATACTCATTGCATGCCTCAATGCCCTCATTGTCTCTCATAGATCCACCTGGCTGAATTATTCCTTTTATATTATGTTTACTAGCTTCATCTACACAATCTCTAAATGGGAAGAACCCATCAGAAGCAAGTATTACTCCATCTCCAGCTCTATCTATAGCTTGAGTTGTAGCCCAAATTCTATTAACTTGTCCACCAGCTATTCCCTTAGCCATACCAGCCTTAACTACTACTATAGCATTGGACTTTACATATTTACAAACCTTCATTCCAAATATCATATCATTCATATGTTCCTTTGAAGGTTTTGCTTCTGTAACTACTTTTAATTCCTCATAAAGCTTTCTATCTACATCCTGTACTAATATACCTCCATCTACAGAAATAACTTCTTTTTTATCACTTGGTTTACTCGTACATTTTATAACTCTTAGATTTTTCTTTGTTTTAAGTACTTCTAAAGCTTCTTCTTCGAACTCAGGCGCAATAACAATTTCTAAGAAAGTTTTTTTCATTTCTTCTGCTGCCTCTTTAGTTACTTTAGTATTAATAGCTACTATACCTCCAAAAATTGAAACATTATCACAACTATATGCTTTACTATAAGCCTCTAAAGCAGAATCCCCCACCGCAACTCCGCACGGTGTATTATGTTTTAAAGCACAACAGGTAATTTTTTCAAATTCATTTACTACTTTCCAAGCTATATCCATATCCTTTATATTATTGTAAGAAAGTGCCTTACCATTTAATATTACAATATTATTAAGCATTCCAGTTTTATTTGTATTAGTAAATACAGAAGCTTCTTGATGAGGATTTTCTCCATATCTTAAATCTTCCATTTTTTCATAAGATAAGGATAAATACTTATTTGAATGCTTATCCTTATTATCCATGTGGTTTAATAAGTATTCACATATTGCGCTATCATAAGCTGTGGTTAAGTTAAATACCTTCATAGCAAGATATTTACGAGTTTCAAAGGAAACTTCTCCACTTTCCTTCATTTCCTCCATAACTATTTTATAATCTTCTACATCACTTATTACTACCACATCTTTAAAGTTTTTAGCAGCACTTCTAAGCATTGTTGGACCACCTATATCTATAAATTCTACTGTTTCTTCAAAGGTTAATCCCTCATTAGCTTTTTCAAAGAAAGGATATAGATTAACACATACTAAATCTATAGTATCTATTTCTCTTTCTTTTAAAGTATTCATATGTTCCTCATTATCTCTAATAGCAAGGATACCTCCATGAACTACAGGGTGTAGTGTTTTTACTCTTCCATCTAACATTTCCGCTGCCTTTGTAACTTCTGCTACTTCTTTAACTTCTATGTTATTTTTCTTTAAAAGACTATAAGTACCACCAGTAGATATAACTTCTATCCCATGCTCTACTAAGAATTTTGTAAACTCTACAATTTCATTCTTATCATAAACACTTATTAAAGCTCTTTTCATAATTCCATTACTCCTTTATAATAACTTTTCTATCCTCTATAAAAATCTTATGCTCACTCATAAGCTTTATAGCTAATGGCAAAGCTTTATGTTCTTCTTCTAATATTCTATTTTGTAGCTTTTCTGGAGTGTCATCTGATTTTGCATTTACCACATTTTGGATAATTATAGCTCCTGTATCTGTATTTTCATCTACAAAATGTACTGTACATCCACTAACTTTTACACCATAATCTATTGCAGCTTCATGAACTTTAATTCCATACATTCCTTTTCCACAAAAGCTTGGAATAAGTGAAGGATGAATATTAATTATCTTCTCTTTAAAACCATCTACTAAAGGAGATGATATAATTGATAAATATCCCGCAAGAACAATTAAATCCACCTTATCCTTTAATACTTCATAAATTTTATTGCTTAGCTCTTTCTTATATATCTTTCTATCTAAGACTAAAGTATCAATATTGTGTGCTCTAGCTCTTTCTATTCCATAGGTTCCTTCTCTATCACTTATGACATACTTAATATTTACATCTTTTAAATATCCATTTTTAATGTTATCAATGATAGACTGGAGATTAGTTCCTCCACCAGAAACTAATACTGCTATATTAAGCAAACTCCTCCACCTCCAGTTTGTACTTTACCTATTTCATAAGCCTCTTCTCCAAGAGCTTTAAGTTCATTAATCACATCATTTTTAACAGAGCTATCTACCGCAAGAACCATACCTATTCCCATGTTAAATGTATTAAACATATGATACTCGTCTACGCCTTTATTAATTAAATATTGGAATATAGGTTGTCTTGGGAAAGAATCCTTTTTTATCTCTGCTGTAAAGTTATCTTTAAACATTCTTGGTACATTTTCATAAAATCCACCGCCAGTTATATGTGACATTCCATGGATATCAAATTTCTTCATAAGTGCTAATACTGGCTTAACATATATCTTTGTTGGTTCTAATAGAATTTCTCCTAAGGTTCTTCCTTGAAGGACTTCATCATAATTCTCAACAACTTTTCTTACAAGGGAATAGCCATTACTGTGCACACCAGAAGAAGTTATGCCTATAAGTGCATCCCCTTCTTTAATTTTACTTCCATCTATAATTTCATCTTCATCTACAATACCAACAGCAAATCCTGCAAGATCATAATCTCCTAAATTATACATTCCTGGCATTTCTGCTGTTTCTCCTCCAATAAGTGAAGCATAACTTTGTAGACATCCTTCACTAACACCTTTTACAATATCACTAGCTATTAGAGAATCTAATTTTCCACAAGCAATATAATCTAGGAAAAATAAAGGCTTAGCACCATGACATAGAATATCATTAACACACATAGCTACACAGTCTATCCCTACTGTATCAAATTTCTTAAGCTTGATTGCAATTTCAATCTTAGTCCCTACTCCATCAGTACCTGAAACTAGTACAGGTTTTTTATATCCTTCCGGTAGTTTTACCATTCCAGCAAAACTTCCAATTCCATTTAAAACCGATGAAGTTAAAGTTCTTGCTGTATATTCTTTCATAAGTTTTACAGCTTTGTAACCTTCTTCTATATTAACCCCTGCATCTTTATATGTTATCATTCTATATCACTCCTTACTAAAATTTAACTGGTGCTGATATTGGATACTCTCCATCAAAACATCCACAACAAAACCCATGGTCACCATCAAGACATTCTAATAAGTCTTCTTTTGAAAGATAGACTAGACTATCTGCTCCAATAACTTCCCCTATCTCTTTTTCATTCATTTTCTCACCTATAAGCTGGCTTCTATAAGGTATATCAATACCATAATAACAAGGATATTTAACCATAGGAGAACAAACTCTAAAATGAACTTCTGAAGCTCCAGCTTCCTTAATCATAGTTACCAATCTCTTACTTGTGGTTCCACGTACTATAGAATCATCTATTAAAACTACTCTTTTACCAAAAACATTTTCTTTTATTACATTAAGCTTAACATTTACAGAAGCTTCTCTCTCTTCTTGTGTTGGAGCTATAAAAGTTCTTCCAATGTACTTATTCTTAATAAGTGCCATATCTATAGGTATACCTGAAGCCTTTGCATATCCCATTGCAGCTGACATTCCTGAATCTGGTACCCCAACTACTATATCAGCTTCCACAGGTGCCACTTCATAAAGCTTAATTCCTGCTTTATATCTAGAATTATTAACACTAATTCCATCTATAACACTATCTGGTCTTGCAAAATATATATATTCAAAGGAACAGGTGGCAAGTTTAGATTTCTCGCCAAACTTTATGGATTTTACACCTTCTTCATTAATTACAACTACTTCACCAGGCTCAACATCTCTTATAAATTCAGCACCTGTAGCATTAAGCGCACAACTTTCTGATGCTAATACATAACTTTCATTTATTTTACCAAGGCATAGTGGTCTAATTCCATAAGGATCTCTGACTCCTATTAACTCATTTTCAGTTAATATTACAATAGCAAAGGAACCTTTTATTGCTTGCATAGAATCAATTACACTTTGAAGTATACCTTTCTTAGCACCTCTAGAAATAAGGTTTATAATTACCTCAGTATCAGTAGATGTTTGAAACATACATCCTGATTCTTCTAAAAGTTCTTTAATGATATCAGCATTAGTTAAATTTCCATTGTGAGCTATAGCAATGTTTCCTAGCTTAAATTTTCCCATAAGTGGTTGAGCATTTTTTAATGAACTTCCCCCTGCTGTAGAATATCTTACATGTCCAATTGCACCATACCCCTTTAATTCCTTTAGGGTTTTCTTACTAAATATTTCAGATACAAGTCCCATATCTTTATGGCAATTCATATCGCTTCCGTCAAAGGTTGCTATTCCTGCACTTTCTTGACCTCTATGTTGAAGGGCATAAAGACCATAATATGTCCTTTTGGCCACATCTAAATTATCCTTTTTACTGTATATACCATATACCCCACACTCATCATGAAATTTATCTTCATCATAACACTCATATCCATCGTAACTAGAAGCCTTAAACTTAAAATCCATTACTGTTTCCTCCTAAATAATACTCTTGCCAATGATTAATTACTTAATTCTTTCAAGGACCTTTGTATATCCTTCTACTAAATCTCCTAGCTCTCTTCTAAATCTATCTTTATCAAGCTTTTCTCCTGTTTTAAGATCCCATAATCTACATGTATCTGGAGAAACTTCATCTGCTAGTAATATTTGTCCATTAAGTTTTCCAAATTCCAATTTAAAATCTACTAATTTTATATCTTGATTCAAGAAAAATTCAGTAAGTATTTTATTTACTTTAGAAGCTTGGTCATATATATACTCTAGTTCCTCTCTTGTAACTATTCCTAATGCCATAGCATGATAGTCATTCATTAAAGGGTCTCCTAAATCATCATTTTTATAACTAATTTCAAGAACCGTAGTCTTAAGCTCTGTACCCTCTTCAACCCCATATCTTTTAGCCATACTTCCAGCAGCTATATTTCTAACTATAACTTCTAGCGGGATTATATCTACTTTCTTACATATTTGTTCTCTATCACTAATTTTTTCAACAAAGTGAGTCTTTATTCCTCTTTCTTTTAGCATTTCAAAGATTATAGAACTGATAGTATTATTTAGTATTCCCTTTGAAGCTATTGATGCCTTCTTCTCACCATTAAAAGCTGTTGCATCATCCTTGTAGTAAACCAGTACTTCATCTTCCTTTTCAGTTTTAAATATTCTCTTTGCTTTTCCTTCATAAATAAAATTTTTCATATCCATTATAATTCTACCCCCGCTTCATTTTCCTTTATAAAATTTTCTTTCATACTTTTTCTATATTCCTTTAATTTATCTTTAATTTCTGGGTATTTTACTGAAAGCATTTGTACTGCCATCATTCCACCGTTATAACTATTATTTATTCCTACAGTAGCCACTGGAATTGATTTTGGCATCTGTACTATTGAATAAAGAGAGTCCACGCCATTTATAGCTGCATTTATTGGAATACCGATTACTGGTATAATAGTTTTTGAAGCTATAACTCCTGGAAGATGAGCTGCTAGCCCTGCTCCAGCTATAATTGCTTCACATCCTTCTTCCTCTAACATTTTTAAAACTTCTGTTAATTTTTCTGGCACCCTATGAGCTGACAACACATGAGCTTCGAAAGGAATATCAAATTCCCTTAAGCATTTTGCTGCACCTCTCATTATCTCTGTATCTGATTTACTTCCAAATATAATTGCTACCTTCATTTAGTTTTCCTCCAAATCTAAAAATTTTATTTAAAATACTTAACTCCACTATGGAATATTTTCATATCATGTTCACCTAATACATTTTTAATAACACCATTTCCTACTCTCTCACTATGAGCCATCTTTCCAAATACTCTTCCATCTATACTTGTGATTCCTTCAATTGCATATACAGATCCATTTGGATTAAAGTTTATACCATAGGTTGGGTTACCGCTATTATCTACATACTGAGTTGCAACCTGACCATTTTTAAATAATTCTCTTACCACATTTTCATTGGCAACAAATCTTCCTTCACCATGAGAAATTGGAACTTTATAAATTTCACCTTCATTACAATCACTAAGCCATGGTGATTTATTACTCACTATTCTAGTATTTACCATAGTACTTTGGTGACTTCCAATTAAATTATGTGCTAAAGTTGGGCTATCTTCAGCAATATCTCTTATTTCTCCATAAGGTACAAGTCCTAGTTTTATAAGAGCTTGGAATCCATTGCAAATTCCTAGCATCAATCCATCTCTATTGTTTAATAACTCCATAACAGCATTTTTAATTCTTTCATTTCTAAATATGGCATTTATAAACTTACCTGAACCATCTGGCTCATCTCCCGCTGAAAATCCTCCAGGTAACATAATTATTTGAGATTCTTTTATATTTTTCTCCATATTTAATATAGATTGACCTATATGTTCAGGAGATAAATTATTAAATATTACAGTTTCAACCAACGCTCCTGCTTTTAAGAATGCCCTCTCACAATCATATTCACAGTTTGTTCCAGGAAAAATCGGAATAAGTACCTTAGGTTTTGCAATCTTAATCATTGGTGATACTTTTAAATTTTCATCTCTTTTGATTCTATCGATTAAAATTTCGCCCTTCATTTCAAGATGATTTATTTTATTTTTTCCGTAGTTTTTATTGAAAATTTCTTCAAGACTATCTTCATATGAACTAGCTAACTTATTTAGGTTAATTTTTTCATTTATCCTTACTATTGCATGTTCTTCTGTTGTATTTCCAAGATAAATTATGTTTTCATTATCCATATTAAAATCCTGGTTAACTTCTAGTATGATAGATCCATACCCAAATCCTTGAAGCTGCTCCATGGATACTTTCTCATTTAATTCAATACCTATGTTATTTCCAAAGCACATTTTAGAAATAGCTTCTATGGCACCACCATAATTTATACTTCCGCTTGCTAAAATTTTTCTTGATTTTATTAGTTCACTTACCAACCTATAGTTATTATTTAACACTTTAAAATCTGGAGTAAAATCTTCCTTCATAGGAGCATTTACAACTATAACTTTACTTCCAACTTTCTTAAAGTCATTACTTATTGTACTTTCTATGTTTCCTGTAGTCACAGCAAAACTTATTAATGTAGGCGGAACCTTTAGGTCTTTAAATGTTCCAGACATACTATCCTTGCCACCTATTGCTGCTATTTCTAAATTGTGCTGTGCATAAAGCCCTCCTAGTAATGCTGCAAATGGTTTTCCCCACTTTTTAGGGTCATCTCCTAACTTTTCAAAATATTCTTGGAAAGAAAGGTAAATTCCATTTATATCTCCACCTAAAGCTACTAGTTTAGTAACACTCTCTACCACTGCATATAATGCTCCATGGAAGGGACTCCATTTCGAAATTTTAGGATTAAAACCATGGGCCATTAAAGCTGTAGTAGTAGTTTCTCCATTTTCCACTGGTATCTTAAATACCATCCCATCCACTTGAGTTCTTTGAGTTTCTCCTCCATATGGCATTAATACTGTATTTCCTCCTATGGTGGAGTCAAATATATTCATAAGACCCTTTTGTGACATCACATTTAGGTCCTTAGACAATTCTTCAAAAGCTTCCTTTAGTGATAACTTAGTATTTTTCTTATTAAAATAGTTATCTTCTTCTTTTGGTGCAGTAACCTGAACCGTACCATAAGTACTAGCACCGTTTGTATCTAAGAAATCTCTCTTTAGATTAACTATTTCTGTTCCTTGCCATGTAATAATCATGGATTTTTCTTCAGTTACCATTGCCACTACTGTAGCTTCTAAATTTTCTTCCTCACAAAGAGTTATAAATTTCTTTACATCTTTTTGTGATACTACTACAGCCATTCTTTCTTGCGACTCTGATATAGCTAATTCAGTTCCATCTAAACCTTCATATTTTTTCTTAACTTTATCTAAGTTAATTTTAATTCCATCAGCGAGTTCTCCAATTGCTACAGAAACTCCACCAGCGCCAAAATCATTACATCTCTTTATCAATGTTGTAACTTCATTTTTTCTAAATAATCTCTGAATTTTTCTCTCTGTAGGTGCATTTCCCTTTTGAACTTCTGAACTACAGTTATCAATGGATTTTTCATTGTGCTCCTTAGATGATCCTGAGGCTCCACCAATTCCATCTCTTCCTGTTCTTCCTCCAAGTAATATTACTACATCTCCTGGAGTTGGCACTTCTCTAATAACATTTTTTGTAGGAGCTGCTCCAAGCACTGCTCCCACTTCCATTCTCTTAGCTACATACCCTTCATCATAAATTTCTCTTACATATCCTGTAGCAAGTCCAATTTGATTCCCATAGCTACTATATCCCTTTGCTGCTTCCTTAGTTATCTTTCTTTGTGGAAGCTTCCCTATTAAAGTTTTCTCTATGGCTTTTCTCGGGTCTCCAGAACCAGTAATTCTCATAGCTCCAAATACATAACTTCTACCTGATAGTGGATCTCTTATAGCTCCTCCAAGACAAGTTGATGCACCTCCAAAAGGTTCAATTTCTGTTGGATGATTATGCGTTTCGTTTTTAAACATTAGAAGATACTTTTCTAGCTTACCATTAACATCCACATCGATAACTATACTACATGCATTTATCTCTTCAGATTGATCTAATTTTTCAAGTTTTCCATCTTTTCTTAGCTTCTTCATAGCTATAACTGCCATATCCATCAAAGTTATTGGCTTTTCTCTATCTTTATATACTTCTCTTCTGTAGTTTTTATATACTTCGAACCCTTTTTTAACAGGCTCTATATACTTCCCTTCCTCAAAATCTACATCTGTTAATACTCTTTGAAAAGTAGTATGTCTACAGTGATCTGACCAATAAGTATCTAATACTTTTATTTCTGTAATTGTAGGATTTCTATCTTCTCTTTTAAAATAATCTCTTATAAGAACTATATCTCCAATACTTAAAGATAACCCTCTTTCCTTTAAAAAATTCTGCAATTCACTTTCATTCATATTTATAAATCCATCTATTATCTCTACCTCCGATGGCAATTGTTGATCTTCCATTATAATTTCTTTTTTCTTTAGTGAACTTTCCTTAGAATCTACAGAATTTATATAATAATTCTTTATTTTTTTAAGTTCTTCTTGAGTAACCTCTCCATATAAAGCTATTACTTTCGCTGTCTTAACTTGTGGAGCTTCCTTTTGTGTAATTAATTGAATACATTGAGCTGCTGAATCAGCCCTTTGATCATACTGGCCTTCATGATATTCAACTACAAAGTACTTACTTCCTTCTAAGTCTATATCTTCCTCATATATATTATCGGTATTCTTTTCACTTAAAACCGTATATTTTATTGCTTCTAACTCTTCATTTGTAATACCACAAATGTCATATTTATTTATTAACCTTATATCATTTATGCTTTTTATTGATAATAAGTTTTTAACTTCTCTTAATAATTCTTGTGCACCCTTATTAAATTCTGATTTTTTTTCAACATAAATGGTGAATATTTTATTCATTTAACGTATCCCCCTTTAACATATACGAACATTACATAATATAATACATTTATTATTCGTCTTTATTTATATGATAATACAAACTTCAAAAAAAATAAACCTTTATTTGAAAATTTCATACTTTTTTTATATGTGCTATACATATAATTCAATTTAAGATTTTTTCGAAATATTTTATGAATAAATTATTAACAAAATTAAAAGCACCTATGGAATACTATTTATATCCATAAATGCTCTTATTAAATATATATTTTTTATTTATATTTACACAGAGAAGCTGCTCCTATAATACCACCATCATTTCCAATGCCAGATAATAAAATTTTTCCTACATCCATACCTTTATAATAAGTTATTTGAGATACTTTTTCCCTTAACATAGAAATAAGATACTCTCCTGCAGCTGATAACCCACCTCCTATTACAAAAACTTCAGGATCTATTATAGAAATAATATTCATAATTCCTATAGCTAAATAATTTGTCATTCTACCAATTACTTTACAAGCTACCTTGTCTCCTGCCTTAGCTTGGTCAAATATAACTTTTCCATCAATACTATTTAAATTACCTTTAACTTCAGTGATAATAGCTGAATCATTTCCTTCTTCAATCAGTTTTCTTGCATGCTTTATTATAGCTGTAGATGAGGAAAAAGTTTCTAAACATCCATTTCTCCCACAATTGCAATTATAATAATTTTCTCCCACTATCATATGCCCAATTTCAGAGCCTATTCCGTGGAATCCATCATATACATGTCCATTAATTATTATGCCTCCACCAATACCGGTTCCTAAGGTTAGTAAAACCCCTGTATGATAGCCTTTCATAGCTCCAACTACCAATTCAGCTACTCCAGCTACAGTAGCATCATTACCTACGAAAACCGGAATACTTAATTTCTCCTCAATAGCACTCTTAATATCTACATTATTCCACCTGAGATTTACACAATCAATTATGATTTGGCTTTTAGGATCCACTATTCCTGGTATGCCTATTCCTATACCTTGTATATGAGATTTAGGTATATTATTAACATTTATAGTCTTAGAAATCAAAGCTATTGTATCTTCAATAATATCATTGAATCCGTTTTCCCTTTTAGTAGGAATTAAATCTTTGTATATTAACTTATTTTCACTATCTACAATACCAATCCCTACGTTAGTCCCCCCTAAATCTATTCCTATATACATATAAATCTCCTCCTATAGATTCCAATATACATATTACTAAATTAATTACGTTATTATTTTTCAATAATAAAATCAACATACAGTACTGTTTAACTTTATTTTGTATAATGATAAATTAACTCTTTTATATAAGCAAAACTTTCTCTCACATAAAAATTCAATGATGTAATTATTTCATTTCTAGCACTATAACAATATATCTTTAATCCCGTATTAATTCCTATATACTTAGCTCTAAACATATGGAATCTATTAGTTATTAAGGTAACACTTATATTGTCCTTTTCTTTACTTTTATTCTCCATTATTACTTTTGAAAACTTAAAATTCTCATAGGTATTAGTAGACTTTTCTTCCATTATAATATTATTCTCATCTACTCCATTACTTACTAAATATCTCTTCATAGCAAGAGCTTCAGTGATATCCTCATCTTTACCCATGCCGCCACTAACTATAATAGGTATATTATCATGGATTTTATTATATTCTATAGCTTTATCTAGTCTAAAACGTAAAGATTTAGATATTTGTTCCTTATTTATTCCAGCTCCTAATACTAAAACATAATCTGTAATACGGTCATCCTCAATAGTGCCAGTATATATAATTAATCCTTCTAATACACAAAAAATTATAAGACCTATAGAAATAAGTACAGTTAATACTTTCCCCGAGGAATTTTGTGTAAGGTTATTTTTTAAAATCCAATGAGTTATATAACTCAATATAGCTACTATTAACCAGAACCATGCAAAGGCTATATGAAAGTTAAATATCTTTAGAATACAATAATACACAATAGCAAACCATCCTATGTACACAAACATGTGGCATAATTTAAACTTATTCATAAAAATGTCCTCTTTTCACTATTCTTATATGGGTAGCTATATAGTTTACTATAAAGAATGTAACCACACCACTAAAATCAATTAGTACATCTCTTACTTCAGAGCTCCTACCTACAATAAAACTTTGCAAGAACTCATCGCTTAAAGCCACTAATACACAAGATAATAGAATAAAAGAATTATTTTTCTTATTATTGAAAGCTCCATAGGTGATGGTAACTAAACCACCCAAAATGAAATATTCTGTAAAATGAGCTCCCTTCCTAACTATCATAGTCAATACTTCCTCCTTAGATTCATCTAATTTCAAAGTACTTAATATAACATTTACTATTTTAGAGCTAGAACTTGAAGATTCAACCGCCGGTTGAGATGACATATAAAATATAAAGCTAATCCAGAAAATAGTTATAAACAATAGTATGTTTTTTTTCTTAATATCCTCCACCTCTTTCAACAATTTTAAATTTTATTTCAATAGTTCATATATAGCCATAGCATATATTTCTACTAAATCCATAAATTCATCCAAAGTAATAAACTCATCAACTGCATAATCTAACCCCTTATTTCTAGGCAGTATAGGTCCAAAGGATACCAGATTACTCAAGACTCTTGCATAGGTTCCTTTTGAACTTACGTAAGGCTGTGAATCTTCATCACCAGTAACTTCTCTATAAGCCTTCATAAGTTTTTTTACTACAAAGCTATCTTTAGAAAAGGAAACTGACCTTAGATGACTTAGATTTTTTATTTTAAGAGAAGAATACTTGAAGCCATCTTTAACTAACTCTAATACATCACTATATACATATGATATAGGATAGTTGATATTAACCTTTATATCAACTCTATCACTAGTTAAGTTTATGGTGCTCACATTAAAAGTAAAGTTACCAGAATCTTCATCTTGTAATTTACAATTTATTTTTTCCCCATTATATGAAGTAGAAATTAATCTGTTATATTCATGAACAAATTCTCTTTTATCAATAAACTCTTCAAAATTCTCAAGAAACTTAAGTCCATAGGATATGGCATTTACTCCTCTATCTGGGTTGTTACTATCAGCTTCCTTACCTATAATTTCTATATTCATAAGTTTATTTTGACTTATAGTTTCATATTTTATGTTTTCAAGTTTTGAAAACCTTTTTAGCTCAATTTCAATTTTATCTTTAAATATATCTTCACAACTAAGTATAATACTAACTTTAGACGGTACAGTATCTATACTTTGTCCTCCAACTATTTGTACTATATTGATAGGGGCATCAAAACCACCTGAAAATTCCATATGAAGATCAAAATTAATTATACCCTTTTCTCCATATATTACAGGAAATATACCATCTGGAGTAAACCCTATATCTGGAGCTACTTCATATTCCTTATAATAATTTATGCTTTTTATTCCAGTCTCCTTATCCGCCCCCACAATCATTCTAATTTTTTTTCCTTCTGGAATTAAATCTTCATCCTTTAAGAATTTCATAGCGTATAGACAAGCTATTAAAGGTGCCTTTGCCTTTACAATACCTCGTCCATATATCTTACCATCATAAATTTCTCCTGAAAATGGGGGCTTTGTCCACCCTGTTCCTTCTTCATTCACATCTACATGACATAAAACACCAATTGTATAATCACCACATCCAGCATCTACTTGGCCACAGTATCCACAAAAGTTTTGACTTTTAAATCCCATATCTTTAGCTTTGTCTAACACAAACCTAAGACTCTTGTGAACTTCTTCACCGAAAGGCATATTAGGTTTTTTATGAGAAGCTACACTTCTTATTTTTACTAACTCTATTAAATCTTTTATAATATAATCTTTATTTTCATCTATATGTTCATTAAACATAAATAACTTTAGAAGTTTGTACTAATAAGTACTGTACTTACTAAAGTTCACCTCCTTATATTGGAAAAACTTTTATACCTTACAATAAATTGAGTTCTTTGCTTCAGATGGAGTTTTCACTCTCATTGAAGCTTACTAACAGACTTCTAAGTATCAATTTATTTCATGCTTAGAAGTCGTTGTCCTTTAGGAGAAATCGTTATCCAGGGACGTAAAAACTCTTAACTCCACTCTAAAAAGTTGGAGTATTAGAACTTGTGGTCATCGGATAAATCCATTGTAAACTTATTCATTCCATTAATGAATTGTATTAGTAATTTGTCGTTATATACACTCTATTAAATTCATTGTTCATATTTATTTATAACATAAATATTCTCCATATGAAATACTCTTATACAACCTTTACGTAATTTCACAACAAAATTTTATTATATATATATCGTTACATAATAAATATTCTATTATACCATAATAAAAGAGTCTATTAATTAATTATAAATAGGCTCTTTTACTGCATATATTACTTTTATTTTCTATAAAATATGCTAACTACTTTAATATAGTCTTATTAATATTTTTCTTTAAATTTTTATTTCGTACTAGCGTGTTATACGCTTCTATTATTAAAACTATAGCAAGAATAAATAGTATTAGTGCAATTATACCTAATATATAATTTGGAGTTGAAGAGAAAATATAATCTTTAATTAATAGACCTAACGCAGATAATGTTACAATAAACATTAATATCATAGGAACAATTGTTACTAAAGCTTTCTTTCCACTCTTAGTAAGCCATGCTGTTATAGCTAAAAGTGCAAGAGCTGCTAAAAGTTGATTAGCAGAACCGAATATTGGCCATATCTTATTATATCCATATAGAATTAAACCAAAGGAAGCTAAAACAGTTATTCCAGTTGATATATACATATTTTTGCTAATAATATTCTTTTTACCACCTCTTCCCTCACATAACTCTTGCAAGATATATCTACCAATCCTAGTAGCTGTATCTAAGCTTGTAAGAGCAAAAGCTGAAAAGCATAAAGTAACAAACACTATACCTACTTGTTGAGGAATTCCGAATCCACTCATAAAATTACCAACACCATTTGCAAATATAACAGCTGGTGTACCTTCTGCTTTAGTTACATAGCCTACAGCTATGAGAGCTATAACCGCTACTATACCTTCAATTAACATAGAACCATATCCTATAAGTTTAGCATCTGGTTCTTCTTTATCAATCTGTTTAGATGTGGTACTTGAGCTTACAAGAGAATGAAAACCTGAAATAGCACCACAAGCAACAGTTACAAACAAGAAAGGGAATAGAGTTTTTCCACCCATATTAAAACCATTAAAAGCAGCTAATTCCATAGCAGGTCTTTTTATTACTATTCCAAGAAGAGCACCTATAATGATTCCATATAGTAGGAATGAGCATAAATAATCTCTTGGTTGTAATAATAACCAAACCGGTAATGTAGATGCTAAGAAAATATATATTAGTAATAATATTTGCCATCCAAGCTTTGACAACTTAATAATTGGGAACATATATCCTATATAAATACAAAATAATAACAACACTATTCCTATTATTGACGCTACTGATAGCTTAGCACCTTTTTTAAACACACTAAATCCAAAAACTACTGCTAGTACAATAAATAGCATAGATGCTGTTCCAGCTTGAGCCCCCATCAAATTTTCTGGAATAGCAGGATCATAAGCAAATGTAGATGCACAAATATCTGTAAAAGCCGCTACCACTAATACAATTGTGACCCATCCAAATATATTAAATAATTTCTTTCCTTTCTCTCCAATGTTTACTTTAATAACTTCACCTATAGTTTTCCCATCATGCCTGACAGATGCAACTAATGATCCAAAATCATGAACTCCTCCTATAAAGATACTTCCTATAATTATCCATAATAATACAGGTAACCATCCAAATATAGCTGCTTGTATAGGTCCTGTGATTGGACCTGCTCCAGCTATAGATGAAAAATGATGTCCAAGCAATACCTTTGAATTTGTTGGACAATAGTCTACATCATCCCTTAGTGTGTGTGCTGGAGTTTTTCTTTTGGGATCAATCCCAAATTTTTTAGCAAGAAAGGCTCCATAAGTCACATAGGCTACAATGAATATAGCTATGCAAATTAATAATAAAGCTAATGAATTCATACCAAAACCCCCTTTATATTTAAAACAAGGTCATAAAATTATGAACCTTATTTTTAACCAAGTTATATTAAACAAAGAAAATGACGATTATAGATTAAATTATATTAACCTTATCAAAGGATAAACTGTCAACTATATCTATTGATATTTTATTATGATATATTTCACCATTATTCAAATCTACTACAATAAGTCTTAAAATACTCCAACCATAAAAACTCATTCTATAATTCTTAGTATAATTAAATCTTCTAATTTTTCTCATGATATCTTCATCATTTATGTTTTTTGTCACAAGTATTCCAGTTATGTAGGTAGTTTTATGATTCTTGTGTGGATTAACTATACTTAACGTGCATTTCTTAAGATAATTTATAAAATCATCTAAAAATTTCTCATTAACTCTATCTTCACTGACTATCAAACAATGTTCATTACACTCATATTCATCAATTATTTTATTTTTAGAAATAAAGCTTCTTCCAAATTTCATATTCCAAACTCCATAAATATCTATCCTTTTATTCATTAGACTCTTATTTGTTTCTAAATGGAACTTATTAGAAAATACTTTTGCAAGATGATTTAAATAAATTAACTTATCCATATATCCTCCTAAAATATGTTATACCTATTTTTATGCTCATTTTTGTTGATTTATAATAATTATTAAAAATAAATGTAAATATTTCAAAATTATATTTATTTTTAATTATTTATATTTATATTATTTTTTTCATTTCTGGATAATATAAGAACCTACACTATAAAATAATTTTATATAGAAATTTAATAGTTTTGCATATATAATAAAAATAAATTAATAATTTACTTTATTAGAATAATTTAAAATTATTATGCAATTATTAAGGAGAGGATCTGAGTATATGAAAATAAATGATGAGTTATTAAGAAAATATGCAAAACTTAGTGTATCAATTGGTGTAAACGTACAGCCTAATCAAATTCTAGTTATAAAATCACCTGTAGAATGCGTTAATTTCACAAGAATGATTGTTGATGAGGCCTATAAAATTGGAGCAAAAGAAGTTGTTGTTCATTGGAATGATGAAGAATGTGCTAAATTAAAATATCTTAACTCCCCTATAGAGGTTTTTGAAACATATCCAGATTGGATGAAAGAATCCATGCTCACCTATGCTAAAGAAGGCGCTTGCTTTTTAAGTATAAGTGCATCAAATCCTGAACTACTAAAAGATGTAGATCCTAAAAAAATTGCAACTGCACAAAAATCCTCTAGCATAGCTACAAGAGAATTTAGCGAAAGACTTATGAGTAATAAAAATTCTTGGTCTATAATAGCTCTACCAACTAAAGGTTGGGCAACTAAAGTATTCCCTAACCTTTCTGAGGATGAAGCAATAAATAAACTATGGGAAAACATATTTAATATAGTTCGTGTGGATCAAGAAAATCCAGTTAAAGCTTGGGAGTATCACAAGAAAAATTTAATTAAAAAAATAAACTACCTTAATGAGAAAAACTTTAAATGTCTTCACTACACAAACTCTCTAGGTACAGACTTAAATTTAGAGCTTGTGGATAATCACCTATGGATAGGTGGTGCAGAATACACTCCAGAGGGGATAGAATTTATTGCAAATATGCCCACAGAAGAGATCTTTTCAATGCCAAAGAAAACCGGAGTTAATGGTAAAGTCTTTAGCTCAAAACCACTTAACTATGGTGGCAACCTAATTAATAACTTCTCTCTTACCTTTAAAGATGGTAGAGTTGTTGATTTTGAAGCTAAAGAAGGTTATGAATCCTTAAAGTCATTAATTGAAACTGATGAAGGATCTCATTTTCTTGGAGAAGTTGCTTTAGTTCCATTTAACTCTCCTATTTCAAATTCCAATATAGTTTTCTTTAACACTCTATATGACGAAAATGCTTCATGTCACTTAGCCTTAGGTAAAGCATATAACTTATGTGTGAAAGATGGAGTAACCAAAACTACTGAAGAAGTGTTAGCTCTAGGTGGTAATGATTCTTTGACTCATGTTGACTTCATGATAGGAACTTATGATTTAAATATTACCGGAATTGGCTTTGATGGTTCAAAAACTCCCATTTTTATAAATGGTAATTGGGCTATATAACTATTAAATATCATTATATAAATATAAATTTAATTTCATATATCATATATATGTTTTTAGTATCAACTTCAATGTATAACTTATAGATAATTTATTAAGTTAAAATTATCTATAAGTTATTCTTTTTTTAGTTAAAAGTATAGTTATTATAATTAGTAATAAAGTTTTAATACTTTTTGTGTATTTATGTTGTAAAATATTAATTGTAAATCATAAAAAATGTTTAAAAATAAAAGGTGGTGCTCAATAGTATGTCAAATTTCAATATTTTAGTAGTAGATGATGAAGTTGAAATATGCAATGCTATAGAAATATATTTAAAACGTGAAGGATTAAAAGTGTTAAAGGCCTATGATGGAATTGAAGCTCTTCAGATTTTAGAAGAAGAAAAGATTCATTTAATATTATTAGATGTAATGATGCCAAAACTTGATGGTATAAAAACATGTTTAAGAATTAGAGAAAATAGAAATATACCTATAATAATTCTATCTGCTAAATCTGAAAATCTTGATAAGATTATTGGATTAAATAGTGGTGCTGATGATTATATAACTAAACCTTTTAATCATCTTGAACTTATAGCCAGGGTTAAATCTCAACTTAGAAGATATGAAAAACCTCTTGATATAGAAAATGTAAATTTAAAAGATAAAATTGTAATTAAAGACCTAATTATTGATACAACCCTAAAATCTGTAACCCTAAGGGATGAACCTGTAAAACTGACAGCTACTGAATATGGAATATTACTATTACTAGCTTCTAATACCGGTAAAGTTTTTTCTATAAAAGAAATATATGAAAATGTATGGAAAGCCCCATTTTACCATAGTGAGAATACAGTAACTGTTCACATTAGAAGAATGCGTGAAAAAATTGAAATTAATTCTAAAGATCCAGAATATATAAAAGTTGTCTGGGGAGTTGGATATAAAATTGAAAATCCTAGTTAAAGGAGGGTTAAACATTGACTTCTACTATTAAAAAACTAATTAAAAAATGGATTAATGCCTCTAATGAAAATATAATTTTAATTGAAATACTGATAGTTTTTATTATAGGTATAACTGTTCTTCCAAAATTTCTTCAAATAACTCTATCTGATTATGATAATTATACCAATAGATATAGTTTCTATGGAACTGCTATTATTAACGAAAAAACTTTTAAGAATGAGATGCTACAAAATGATGTCATCAATTTCAGAGAAAATTTATTAAGTGTTACAGAAGGATTTTCAAAAATTCTCCATTGTAAAACTGATAATGATGAAAAAGTTATACAAAACGCCTTAGAAACTTCTCTTACTGGTGATATTGGAGTTTTACTTATTGATAAAACTAATAATAGGTGTTTTTCTAACAGAAATTGGTTTTCAGATTATCCTTTCAATGAACTTCCACCTAAAGATGCATTAATAAAATTATCTAAAGAAGATGATGTGTTAGTTTATAGTTCTAATAATTTATCACATTATTCAGCTCCAAGAGGTTACTATAATGGTGCATATACCTCTCCTAATACTGAATTAGAGGAACTTTACTTTATTCGTGGTGCTAAATATAGTAGTATGGCAAACTTCATACGACTTAAATTTTATTTTTCTATTCCTCTACTAACTATATTTATGATTTTATTAATTAAACAATTTTTCTGTATTAAAATTTGGGGAATAAAAAAGTATATACGTAATTTTAACAATTTACTTATTTTTAGGTTAATAAAGTCTATTAATATTTTTTTTGTAAGTATTAAGGATGTATTTAGAAACTTATTTTTTGATACTACACTATTAGGACTTTTTATATTTTGGGTAATGTATTTACCTCTATCCTATGCGTTTAATTCTAATGATTACTTTTTTTATTTCAACAGGAATCTTAATAGTTTCCTTATAAAATCAACTTTCTTTATTATTATAGCAAGTACATGTGTTAGATATTTAGAGAGTATAAATAATAAGAATAATTTAATCAAATATCTTAAAAAAATTGAAGATGGAGATATGCGTGTAGATATAAATACTAAAAATCTTGGTAATTTATCTAGCTTAGCAATGGAAATAAACAATTTAAAGGTAAGCTATAACAAGAAAGTTAAAGAAGGAATTGGAAGTGAGAAGTTAAAAACTGAACTTATAACTAATGTATCCCACGATTTAAAAACTCCACTAACTTCCATTGTAAATTATGTAGATATACTTAAAGATGAATCCCTTGATAAAAGTGAAATAAAGGATTATGTTACCATTCTAGACAATAAATCAACTAAACTAAAAAAACTTGTTGAAGACTTATTTGAAATGTCAAAAATGAACTCTGGACAAATTATTTTAAACAAAAGCGATGTAGATATTGTAGAACTAATTCATCAGAGCCTAGGAGAACTAAGTTTTTTAGGCGAAAATAAGAATCTTGCCTTTAAAGTAATTGGAATTAAAGATTGCCACCTACACCTAGATGGTGCTAGAATTTCAAGAGTTATGGATAACTTAATATGCAATGCTATAAAATATTCACTTGAAAACTCTAGGATTTATCTTGAAGTTATAGAATGTGAAAAGGAATGTGAGATAATAGTAAAAAATATATCAAAATATGATTTAGATTTTAATGAAGATGATATTCTTGAACGATTTGTTAGAGGCGATAAATCTAGAAATTCTACAATAGATGGTTCTGGTTTAGGTCTTGCTATTTCTAAAACTATAGTAGAACTCCATAAAGGCACTCTTAAAGTGAAATGTGACGGAGACTTATTCAAGGTAATAATTAAACTTCCTAAATCTTAGAATATAAAACTAGATAAACTTTACAAAGCTACCTTAAAGCTATAGCGTTTAGGTAGCTTTTTTATATTTTATCAATATCTTCATTTTTGTAGTACTTTTCTCTAAATTCTCTATACTCATCTAAAATATTTTTATTATCTTCTATAAAACAATTAAATATATTTAAATTCTCTACAGTATCACTACCTACCACATGCTCAATTAACTCTGTTTCTATGAGTATATCACTATCAGAGTCTAAAAATTTCAAAAATTTTTCTATTGTATTATGTCTGCATAAAAGATATTTACCTACCTTTATACCAAGAGAAGTAAGTCTTATAATTCCATACTTTTCATAATCGATTAAACCTAGCTTGCCGAGCTTCTGCATCATCTTGGATGCTGAAGAATCCCTAACATTTAACATTGCAGACAGCTTATTAAGTCTTATATAATCCTCCCCCTCCATAGTGCATCTATAAAGCATTTCTACATAATCTTCCATGGATGCAGTGATTAATCTATCATCAAATAGCTTCTGCTCATATGCTCTAACTGTATAAAATTTTTTATCCACTAACTTTATCCTCCATATTCTATAAATTATATTTTACTCCTTAACAAATTTTCATACTTCCATTTTCATTACATATTTATATAGATTATAAACACTAAAATATAAATAATTAAAAACTATTAAATATTTCTACTTTATTTTTTAATAGTATTTTTAAAATAGTATCATGAATATATAAATAATCATATGTTAGAGTAGGGAAAGATTTTTTCCCTACTCTAACTAGTTAAATATATGATTAGTTAAAAATAATTAGAAGTACTATAACTTACTTAATTAAGTATAAATACAAAAAGTTTAAAAGGAGATTAACAGTATGAATAAAAATTCAAATGTTTATATAGAGTCATCTAGAATATTACCCTTAACAGATTTATCTATGGGCAGAAAATGCAAAGTAAAAAACCTTACCTCTAGTGGATCCATAAGACGCAGAATGCTCGATCTTGGACTTATATCCAATACAGAAATAGAAGTTCTTAATCAAAGTCCTTCTGGCGATCCTGTAGCTTATTTGATTCGTGGAGCAGTAATTGCAATTCGTAAGGAAGATGCTTCTAACATATTAGTTGAAGCACTTTAATGTGGTAAGTCTACTATTTGCTTTCATTATAAAAATAAAATAGATCAATTTTATTTTTATTTCTAAAAGATTATAGGCTTCTGATAGAGTCTTAACTTAATCTGAAGCCTATTAATAGACATTTAAATAATACGCCTCTAAACTTTTCATAATTATATAAAATTAAATAATACATTACTTTTTTATAGGAGGTTTTATAATGGGATTAACTAATCAATCCACCGGGGTTAGTGCATTAGAAAAAGAACTTAATATCGAGCGTGCCTCCCCCTCAGATAAAATAATTGCTTTGGCCGGTAATCCGAATGTAGGTAAGAGCACAATTTTTAATAGTTTAACTGGACTTAATCAACATACTGGAAATTGGCCTGGAAAGACTGTATCAAATGCGCAAGGTAGATATACTCACAAGGATAAATCTTTCATATTAGTTGATATACCCGGGACCTACTCTCTTATGGCTAATTCTGTAGAAGAAGAAGTTGCTAGAGACTTTATATGTTTCGGAAATCCTGATGCCACTATAGTTATCCTTGATGCTACTTGTCTAGAAAGAAACTTAAACTTAGCACTTCAAACCATAGAAATAACTGACAATGTAATAATATGTGTAAACTTACTAGATGAAGCTAAACGAAAAGGAATTAATGTAGACTTAGCAAAACTTTCCTTACTTCTCGGTGTTCCTACTGTAGGTACTAGCGCTACCACAGGATATGGTCTTAAAGAATTAATGGATATAGTATATAATCTTACAAATAATGAAGTACCTATAAATCCTATTAAAATTAAGTATGATAAAGTTTTAGAAGATTCTATCTCATTAATAGAACCAGAAGTAAAAATAGCTCTAAAAAATATAGATTCTAAAATTAACCCTAGATGGATTTCTTTAAAATTATTAGAAAATGACCCTAGTCTAATTCACTCATTGAATAAATATTTAAATATTAACATGTTAAATAATGAAATAATTAAAGAGAAGTTAATAGAAGCAACTAATCTTTTAACTACTTATAACATAACTGGAGAACATTTTAGGGATATATTAGTAACTACTTTAGTAAGTAAAGCCGAAAAAATCAGCATGAAAGTAGTTACAAAAGAGAATTATAAATATAACATTACCGATAGAAAAATTGATAGAATTCTTACATCTAAAATATATGGAATACCTATAATGATTTTACTTTTATGCGTTGTTTTTTGGATAACAATTACAGGTGCTAATTACCCTTCATCCCTTTTATCTACTGCGCTCTTCTGGATTGAAGATAAACTTAGTGTAT
The DNA here is from genome assembly GCF_002477055.1 of Clostridium sp. UBA7503. Lineage (NCBI taxonomy): Bacteria > Bacillati > Bacillota > Clostridia > Eubacteriales > Clostridiaceae > Clostridium > Clostridium sp. UBA7503. The sequence continues at coordinate 1,101 of NZ_DLNT01000057.1, read as the reverse complement.
TTTTACTAGGTTTAGGTGCACCCTGGTGGCTGGAAGGTGTTCTAATAAAAGGAATTTACAGAACCTTGGCCTGGGTTATTGCTGTAATGCTTCCTCCAATGGCTATTTTTTTTCCATTATTCACACTTCTTGAAGATTTAGGATATTTACCTAGAATAGCTTTTAATTTAGATAACTTCTTTAAAAAAAGCTGTGCATGCGGAAAACAAGCTCTTACTATGTGCATGGGATTTGGCTGTAATGCAGCAGGAATAATTGGATGCAGAATTATAGACTCCCCTCGAGAAAGGCTAATTGCAATTATTACAAATAATTTTGTACCTTGTAATGGACGTTTTCCAACTTTAATTGCTATAATCACCATGTTCTTTGCTGGCACTTTTGTTGGTCCATCACAATCTATTATATCTTCATTAATTCTAACATGTGTAATCCTATTAGGAGTATTTATGACCTTAATGATTTCCAAAATTCTATCTAAAACTATACTTAAAGGAGTACCATCATCCTTTACTCTAGAACTTCCCCCTTATAGAAAACCACAGGTGGGAAAAATAATAATCCGATCTATATTAGATAGAACTCTATTCGTTTTAGGTAGAGCAGTTGTTGTAGCAGCACCTGCTGGATTAGTTCTTTGGATAATTGCTAATATTACAATTGGAAACTTAAGTCTACTGGCTCATTGTGCTAATTTTTTAAATCCCTTCGCGAATTTAATAGGCTTAGATGGTTATATATTAATGGCATTTATACTTGGTTTTCCTGCTAATGAAATTGTAATTCCTATTATTATTATGAGTTATACAGCCACTGGAAGTTTATTGGAATTTGATAGTTTAATTCAACTAAGACAGCTTCTAACTTCAAATGGTTGGACATGGCTTACAGCGTTAAATGTAATGTTATTTTCTTTAATGCACTGGCCATGTAGTACAACTTGTTTAACTATAAAAAAGGAAACTCAAAGCTTTAAATGGACCGCCATTTCCTTTGCAATTCCTACCATAACAGGTATTGTAATTTGTTTTACGATAACAACTGTAGTCCGAATTCTAGGCCTTACTTAAACATTTAAATAAAAAAGGGGGCGTCGCAAAA
>NZ_DLNT01000041.1:132-162869 GCF_002477055.1 Clostridium sp. UBA7503 | reverse complement strand
ATAAAAGTATACTAGCACTAAATTTTAAATAGTTATGTAGGATAAATTTTAAAAATTAAAATATCTGTTATATTAAGTATTTTAAATTATAATTTCTTAAACTGTTTGAAATAAATTAATACTTTGAAAGACCTACTTAAAATTAAAATTTTTAAGTAGGTTTTTGTAAATGTAAAGATACAGTTTTGATATATACAAATTAATATATATGGTATATTATGTTTATGTGATAATTAATTTAATTAGGGGGGATTATAATGAGAAGGGGTAAAAAACTAATATCCAAAATATTGATTGCGAGTATGATACTAGGTAATACGTTTGCAGTAACAGCTTATGCCAATGAGATCGGTGATGATAAACAGCCACCTACCATTGATAATCAATCATTAAAAGTAGATAAACAATCTGTGGATTATGGAGATAGGATAAATATATACTTAAAGGCTACAGATGATAAAAGTGGGGTAAAAAAAGTTAATATATGTTATGAAATGCCAAATGGGGGAAAAAGAAAAGTTATAGATTTAAGATATAATAAGATTACAGGATTATTTGAAGGTAGTATTGTGATAAACAAATATTTACCAGATGGTGCATGGGAAGTATATTATATAGAACTAGAAGATAACAATGGTAATAATAATTTTGTATATGATTCAGAGTATTTAGATTTAGGCAATTTTGTTGTAAATATGACTAAGCGTGAAAAGGGCGTAGTAGAAATTATAGGTAGTAATAGATATGATACAGCTGTAAAGTTAAGTAAAAATCAGTTTATATCTTCTGAAGCAGTAGTTATAGCTAATGGTACAGCTATGGCTGATGGTTTAACAGTTACACCTCTTGCTAGTTATGTTGAAGCACCACTGTTATTAACTGCAAAAGATAAGATTCCTAATAGCACTAAAGAAGAGGTAAAGAGATTAAAAGCTAAAAATGCCATTATCGTCGGAGGTACAGGAGTAGTTAGTGACAATGTAATTAAAGAGTTAAATGGATTAGGTATTACTTCAGTTAAGAGGTTAGGAGGAAAAGATAGATATGAGACTTCACTTTTAATTGGTAAATACATAAATGAGTATTATAAAATAGATGTTGATAGTGTGTTTATATGCAATGGATATGGTGAAGCAGATTCTTTGTCTGTTTCATCAGCTGCCGGAAGTGATATGGCACCAATAATTTTAGTTGAAAAAGATAAAATTAATCAAACCACTTATGAATGGTTAAAGGGACAAAAATTATCAGATGCTTATGTAATTGGAGGTAAGGGAGTTGTAAGTGACTCAGTACTTAATAAAATAAATCAAATAACTATTAGGAACACGACACCTAGGCTAGGTGGTAAGGATAGATATGAAACTAATGCTATTATTGTTGAAAATTTATATGGTAAGGGATTAAAATTAGATGGAGTATATTTTGGAGCCAGAAGAAGTAAAACCGATAGTATTTTTATAGCCAAAGGTAATATTTTAGTAGATGCTTTGTCAGCAGGTCCATTGGCATCACTAAATGGATCACCAGTAGTACTTTCAGGAAATGACTTGATAAGTGAGCAGAAAGTATCATTAGATGGAATTAAAATTAAAACAATACTTAGAACTGGTGGAGGGATTTCAGATAGAGCTGTGAGCTCTCTAAAAGGGTTCTTAAGTAAATAATATAGGATTTTAATAATAAAACCTACTTAAAATTAAATTTTTTAAGTAGGTTTTTGTTATGGAGCTATGTAGTATAATTTGTAAAAATAGTATAAAATATAGTTATTACAAATAGGTAGAAAATATTTAGTAAAATAATTCTAATTCAGAATATATTTTTTAAATTTCTATTTTAAATATGAATAGGAGTGATTAGTTGTATGGAATTAAGTTCAATTGATGTAGATAAAATTATAGTAGAGCATCATTCATTTTATGAGTCAAAGAAAAGTCGTGAGATAGATTTTCGTATTAATAAATTAAGAAGTTTAAAGGCTGCTATAAAAAAATATGAATATAAAATATATGAAGCATTATATAAAGATTTAGGAAAGTGTGAATTTGAATCTTATACTACAGAGGTAGGATTTGTATTAAGTAGTATTAGTCACACTATAAAGAATTTAAAGAAGTGGGCAAAGAAAGAAAAGGTAAAAACACCTTTATACTTATTTCCTGCAAAAAGCTTTATAATTTCAGAGCCCTATGGAACGGTTCTAATTATAGGACCATATAATTATCCATTTCAACTTTTGATAGAACCTTTGGTGGGGGCACTTGCTGCTGGAAATTGTGTAGTGCTAAAGCCATCAGAAAATGTACCAAATTTATCAAGAGTAATTACAGAAATGATTACTGAAGTTTTCCCTAAGGAATATATACGCTCAGTGGAAGGTGGAATAGAAACTAATACTTCATTGATTAATGGCGCCTTTGATTACATCTTCTTTACAGGAAGTGCTCAAGTTGGGAAAATAATAATGGAAGCTGCTGCAAAAAATCTAGTTCCTGTTACTTTAGAATTAGGTGGGAAAAGTCCTGTGATTGTAGATGAAAGTGCAGATATTAAAGTAGCTGCTCAACGTATAATTTGGGGCAAGACTATAAATGTAGGTCAAACCTGTGTAGCACCTGATTACGTAGTAGTAAGTAACAAGGTGAAAGACGATTTAATTAAGGAATTAAGATTACAAATTCAAAGCTTTTATGGTAAGGATGCTATGGAAAGTAAAGACTATGGAAGAATTGTTAATGAGAGACACTTTCTAAGGCTTAAAAACATATTAGATAAAGAGGAAGATAAAATAATATATGGTGGAAAAGTTAATAGAGAAAAAAGGTATATTGAACCTACACTGATTGACACTTCATGGGAAGGGGCAGCTATGTCAGAAGAGATTTTTGGACCTATTCTTCCAATTATAAGCTTTAGTAATTTAGATGAGGTGATAGGGAAAATTAAGAAGCTATCAAAGCCATTAGCTCTATATTTATTTACTGAAAACTATCAAGTTGAGGAAAAGGTTTTGGAAGAGATTTCTTCAGGTGGAGCTTGTATAAATGATACAATAACTCATTTAGCTAATCCGGATTTACCTTTTGGAGGAGTTGGGAATTCAGGCATAGGTGCTTATCATGGTGAAGAAAGCTTTAAGACCTTTTCTCATAGAAGAAGTGTTGTAAGAAAAACTACTAAAATAAATATTCCAATAGTTTTTCCGCCTTATAATAAAAAAAATCTAGATAATGTGAAAAAGCTTATGAAATAAATTATAGGGTGATAAGGGGGATTTTTATGAAAATTTATATTTCAGTGGATATTGAAGGAATTAGTGGGGTAACTAATTGGGGCTTTACTAATGAAGGTGGCTATAATTATGAAAGAGCAAGAAAGCTTATGACAGAAGAAGTAAACGCAGTTATAAGAGGAATTAAAAAAGCAGGGGCAAAGGAAATACTAGTAAATGATTCTCATGGACCTATGACAAGTATTCTCATTGAAGAGTTAGATGAAGATGTAGTATTAATAAGTGGAAATAAAAAAAATCTTGGCATGATGGAGGGTATAGATAATACTTTTGATGCAGTTATGCTAATAGGGTATCATGGAAGACATAATACTTCAGGGATTTTAGCTCACAGTTATAATAGTTCTGTGGTATCAGAGATAAAACTAAATGGAAAAGTAGTAGGAGAATTTGAATTTAACTCCTTAGTGGCAGGATATTTTAAAGTTCCTATTGTTATGACATCAGGAGATAATATATTAACATGTCAAGCTAAAGAATTTAACAAGAATATAGAAACTGTGGAAGTCAAAAAAGCTCATAGTAGATATGTGGGTAAATGTATACAACCTAAAAGAGTTCATAAAATGTTAGAATCAGCAGCAGAGAAAGCTATTAATAATAAATCAGTAATACCTAACACATTAGAAGGTGAGGTAGAATTAGAAATAGCCTTTATGGATAGTGGAATGGCAGAAGGAACTTTATGTATTCCGGGAGTTCAGCTTATAGAACCTAACAGAATTAAGTACAAGGCAAAGGATATTATAGAAGCCTATAAAATAAGAGGTGGTTTATTAACTTTAGCTGGGGATTGGATGCGATAAAGCTTTAATAAACATATAAACACATAAAACCTTAAAAAAAGTAGAAACTATTTAAGGAAAGGATGTGTTTAGTATGAAGAGCAAACCAGGTGCTAATGTTAATAACCCAATGCAAAAGGGAGAAAGAAGACAAAGGCTTAATAAAAATCAAAATAATGTAGGCAATCCTCAAAATAAGCCTGAGTTTAAGGACTTCAATGGAAATGAAATAAAATAATTAGATTGTGTTTAAAGAAGCTGTCTCAGAAGTAGTTTATTTTGAGACAGCTTCTTTTGTTTCATTTATATATTCTCGAGGTGATTTATGAAAGAATTTTTTAAAACTGCGTAGAAAGCTAGAGTAATCATTAAATCCACAGAGGGAGCTAACTTTAGTTATTGGCTCTCCTGATTTTATAAGTTCTTGAGACATAAATAATCTCTTCTGAATTATATAGTTATGAAGAGTATACCCCGTTTCACTTTTGAATTTATGCATTAAATAATATTTGCTTATAAAGAATTCCTTACATATAAGTTCGATAGATAAATCTTGTGATAGGTTATTGTTTATATATTTTAAAATCTCTTCAATTTGTTTATCGTATTTTAAAGAATCCTTAGTAGTAATATAAGTTTTATCAAGATAAAGTCTGTTAAGATATATGATTAGCTGAATAAAGAGGGCGTTTCCTAAAAGTTTACTTCCAAAATCCTGAGAGTTAAAGGAGCCTTCTAAGGAAGATATAATATTTTTAAGGTTGTTTTGAAATTGATCTTCAAGTCTAATTAAATTAAAACTCTTTTCTTTTGCAAGTTTAAAGCAAGTGGATAAATCGCACTCTTCATAATTATGATTTTCAATAAAATCAGAATTAGCCCAAATAATTATACGCTCATAGGTCTCATTAGAATCAATAATAGGCTTATGTACATCATGATTGTTTATAAGTAAAATGTCCCAAGGTTTTAAGTAATAAGCCTTTCCCTCAATTAAATAAGTAACCTTTCCAGATAAAAAGATTATTATCTTATTAAAGTCATGATAATGAAACTCAAAATCTTGATTTTTTTTGTCCTTTATATGAAAAAGTTGAAAGTCTTTATTAAGATATCCAGATTTGTTACTTGAATATGTGTTATCCATAAATATTCCTCCGAAACTAAATATATATAATTTATCATATTCTAATAAAAGCAGTTTTTGCAATGTTTTAAACAGTATATTCAATATTTATTGTACATAGTGTTGAATATAATAGGATTATAACATATATGAAAATTAAATTACTAATTATATTATTTTATTCAAGGAGGAGGAAAAATGAAAATTTTAAAAAATTATAAGTCCTCGTTATTTTTAATAGTTTCAGTTATTATAGGTGGAATTATAGGGTTAATAATGGGAGAAAGGGCAAGTATTTTTGCACCACTGGGAACAATATTTCTAAATTTAATATTTACAATACTGATACCATTGGTATTTTTTAGTATCTCATCGGCTATTGCTAATATGGATAGCTCTAAAAAATTAGGAAAGATACTCGGAATTACCATAGTAGTATTTTCATGTACGGCTATTATATCAGGAGTAATAGGGGTAGCTAGTTTCAAAGTTTTTAATCCTACAAAGGGACTAAATTCATCTATGTTTACAGAGTTAATGAATAGTACTCAGGTTATACCTAGGGAGCAAGTAGGATTTTTAGATAAAATAGTTTCTAGTATTACTGTAGGGGATTTTTCACAGTTATTATCTAGAAGTAATCTATTGGCACTTATAATATTTTCTATGCTTATAGGTTTTGGAACTATGATAGCAAAGGAAGAAGGAAAGGCGTTTTCTAATTTTTTAAATAGTGGAGCTATAGTAGTAAATAAGGTGATTAATATAATAATGTATTATGCTCCAATAGGATTAGCAGCGTATTTTGCTAACGTAGTAGGTCAATTAGGAAGTCAAATATTAAGTGGATATGCAAAGGTCTTTGTACTGTATTTGATAGTATCTATAGTATATTTTATTATATTTTTTACTCTTTATGCCTATATAGCAGGGGGGGAAGAAGGTATAAAAACTTTCTGGAGAAATTCCACAGGACCATCAGTTACAGCCTTAGCTACATGTTCTAGTGCAGCCTGTATTCCAGTAAATATTGAGGCAGCTAAAAATATGGGAGTGTCTAGTTCTTTAGCCAATATAGTTATGCCTTTAGGTGTAAATATCCATAAGGATGGCTCGGTGATAGGTGGAATATATAAGATAATGTTTTTATTTGCTATATTCGGAAGAGACATTAATAGCATGGAAACCTTAACTATTATTTTCATGGTGGGATTACTAGTAGGAGCTGTTGTTGGTGCTATACCAGTAGGTGGTTCCATTGGTGAGATGCTAATATTAAGTATATTTGGATTCCCTCCAGAGGCTTTAGCAATAATGCTAGTTATTGCAACTATAATTGATGTTCCTGCAACTTTATTAAATTCTGCGGGTAATACGGTTTGTACAATGGTAATATCTAGATTCACAGAAAAGAAAAAAAGACTAAAATAAAATTAGAGGCTATCTCAGTTGGGGATAGCCTCATTTTTATTAAATTATAATTACATAATCTTAACGATAACATTTTATTAATTAGATTATTTAATTACATATTTTATTAATTAGTTAATAAAATATATTTGAAAATTCAAAAAAATAGTTAATTTATATCACAATATAAGATTAAATGTTTTATTACAATAATTTAAATAATATCCATATAATGTTATAATTATTATAAAATATTGTAAGGGGGACAGTTAATTGGTAAAGAAAAACAATAAACTTTTAAGCCTAATTAGTGCATTATTATTCTTAGTAACTTATATTGTGATGCCAAGTATAAATGTTTATGCAATAGAAAGAGCTATTAATAATAATGAAGATACAACAATACTCCTTTCAGAAGGTTTTACAGGGGCAAGAAAGAATGTAAAGCCAGAAGGAGAAGGATGGACAATTACAAGAAATGGGGAAAAAGCTAATGTATTAGATGGATATGACACAAATGGGAATTATGGTAAAACAAAACCTTCACTAGGATTTGGACGATTGAGTGGCAGTAGTACTGAAACTTTAGAAACACCAGTATTCAATTTACCTTCAACAGGAACTTTGAGTTTTTGGTATAAGGGACAGGCTGGAAGTGGTCCTATTACTTCAACTTTAGAATTAGAAGTTAAAGTTAATGATGTGTGGCAAGAGATAAAAGGACCAGATATTACAGTTACGAGTGAAAGTACCTTTTCAGTTTCTTTAGAAAAGGGAGTTAAAGCTATAAGATTTACTTTCAATAAAGCATCAGGTAACTTAGCTATAGATGATATAGAAATTTCTTGTATTGGAGGAGGAACTACAGATCCAGTGGATCCACCAACTTCAGAGGTCATTACTATATCAGCAGCTAGAGATTTAACTAATGGGGTTGAAGCTGTAGTTAGGGGAATAGTTTCTTTTAATGATAGAAATAAAACTCTTCATATTCAAGATGCTACAGGTGCAATTGCAATATCAAATAACTCTACTAAGATAGATTTAAGTGTTGCAGTTAATGGAGCCTTAGTTGAAGTTAAAGGTACCAGAGATACATTTAAAGGATTATCTCAACTTCAAGCTAGCAATATTAAGGTTATATCTAATAGTGGTATGCCAACTGCAGAAATTTATACTATAAAAGAGTTATTAACAGGAAAACATGACTCAAAATATGTTGAAATAACTAATGCGGTTATAGATGTTACAGCTAAGACCTTAACTCAAGGAGAAGATAAGTTAGACATATACTATGTACCTTCTGATATAAATGTAGTTACTGGTGACTTAGTTAATGTTAAAGGAACTATGGGGAAATACAACACAACTGTACAAATATATGGTTCATCTTGTACCTTTACAAAGGTAGAAGCTCCTGATACTGAAGGGCCTATAATAAAACATGAGCCAGTTTTTAAAGCATCAATTGATGAAGATATCAAAATAACAGCTTCTATTGAAGATAATAAAGAAGTTAAAAGTGCAATGTTAAACTATAGAGTTAAGGGAGAAGAAGTCTTTAAAGCTATAAATATGACTAAAGATGACCAAGGAAATTACATGGCATTAATATCTAAAGAAGAACTGAATTTAAAGGGTATAGAATATTACCTTATGGCTGAGGATGGAATTAATACTACAAGAATTCCACAAGAAGGGGTATTTAATGTAGAAGTAACTAATGAAGATATAGTTGGACCAGAAATATATGATTTAGTGCCAGACAGTGGTGTAGGTATTGGAGATGTAGCAAGACCTGAAATAAAGGCTTCAATAAAAGATAGGACAGGAATAGATAAAAATTCTATTAAAATATTCTTTGATGGTGAAGATGTAACTTCAAAAGCTACAATAACTTCAACATCTATTTTATACAAACCAACTACTGATTTAGACGATGGAAGTCACAGAGTAAAGATTGAAGCTAAAGATACTTTGGGAAATTGTTCAAGTAAAGAATGGACTTTCAAAAAAGGTAAGTTAAGTCACTACTTCGGACAACTTCATTCACATACTAATATTTCAGATGGAACAGGTTCTTTAGATGATGCTTATTCTTGGGCTAAGAATCATGGAGCTGACTACTATGCAGTAACAGATCACTCAAACTGGTTTGATAATGATACAGCAGCATCCTTAGCAGATGGTTCAGCTAGCAAAGCTTGGACAAATGCTCAGGTTACAGCGGATAAATATGATAAAGAAGATGATTTTACAGCTATATATGGATATGAAATGACTTGGTCAGGTTCTACTGGAGGGTGGGGTCATATAAATACCTTTAATACACCAGGATTTGAAACCAGATCAAATAAAGCCATGGATTTACAAAACTATTACAATACATTGCAAACACAATCACAGTCAGTTTCTCAATTAAATCATCCAGGTAAGACTTTTGGGGATTTTGCAGACTTTGGTTATTATAGTGAGGCTACAGACAAGGTTGTAAACTTAGTGGAAGTTGGTAATGGTGAGGGACCAATAAGAGGTTCAGGTTATTTTCCAAGTTATGAATATTATACAAGAGCTCTTGATAAAGGATGGCATGTTGCACCAACTAATAACCAAGATAACCATAAGGGTAAGTGGTTTACAGCTAATAATGCAAGAACAGTAATTATAGCCACAGATAACTCCAGGGGAGATATATATGATTCTATAAGAAATTTAAATGTATATGCTTCAGAAGATGAGAATATGATTGTTGATTACACAGTAAATGGTAGTCTAATGGGAAGTTCCTTAGGTGAAGTAGATAAACTAAATTTTAAAGTTAATATAACTGATGATGATACTATAAAAAAAGTATCAGTTATTTCTAATGGCGGAGTTGAGGTTGTATCTAAAGAATTTAATTCTAAAAACGTAGACTGGCAATTTGGATTGTCTCCAGAATATACCTACTACTATTTAAAGATAGTGCAGGATGATCAGGATATAGCTGTTACAGCACCAATATGGGTTGGTGATAGTAGTAACTTTGGTTTAACTGAAGTTACTGTAGACAATGAAATAACTTTACCTAATGAAAAGGTTCAAGTTTCTGTAGGAGTTTACAATAATGAAGCTAAAGCTTTAAAAGACGCTAAGGTGGAGTTCTTTGTAGATGAAATTAAAACAGAAAATAAAGTAGGTGAAAAAGTTATTCCTTTAGTTGAAGGAACTAAAACCGAAAATGTTCAAATAGATTGGATACCTGCTAAACAAGGTGAATATACAATTTATGCTAAAGCTACAATAAATCATGAAGGCAGTGAAAAAGTATTTACTAATAATGTAAAGGTAAAAGTTAGAAATCCAGAAAATACTTATAGAGTTGTAATAGATGGTGCTCACGTGAATCAATATGTAAGTGGAAATTATGCAGGAAAATATGCTTCCCTTAAAAATTTGTTGCAACAGAGAAATACAATACTTTCTTTAAATAAAGAGACAATAACCGCAGATACCCTCAAGGGTGTAGATTTATTTATTCTTACAAACCCACAGAGCATTGATAAGTCGGAATATAACTTAACTAAGAGTAAGTTAGAGGCAAGTGAGATAAAGGCTATTGCTGATTATGTAAATGCTGGAGGAAATATAATAGTAACTACTATTGCTGACTATAAGGATGGTGAAGGTGAATATAGCAATGATAGGCAGCTTAATCCATTACTTGAAGCTATAGGAACAGAACTTAGAATAAATGATGACCAAGTTATTGATAATACTACTAATGGTGGTCAACCTTATAGATTATACTTTAATAAATACAGTTCACCATTATATAATTTAGTATCTGGTATCGAAGATGGAAAAGAACAATATAGCTTCTATAGTGGAGCTTCAGTTGTCCTTGCAGATGAGGCTAAGGGAGAGAAGGTAGATTTCTTAGTAAAGGGTTATGAAACTACAACTACTAGCGATGCGGATAATGCTAAAGATAACGTACCAGTAGCACAAGGAAAGGTATCAGTTATTGGAGCAGAAGAGCTAAGTAATGGTGGTAAGGTAGTAGTAGCTGGTAATACATTTTTCTCAGACTTTGAAACAGATGGGCAAAATGCAATATCTTACTCAAATATTAAAATAGTAAAAAATATTATGGGGTGGATGATGCCAGAGAAGGTAGCTGAAAAAGTAAATATCAAAGATGTTAGAATAGATGAAGATAAGGACAATGTACCTGATTTACTAGGAGAAGAGTTTACTATAGAAGGTATAGTAACTTCTCAGTCAGAGGCAGTAACTCCTAAAAATTCCTTCTTTGAAGTAGTGTATATAGAAGATGAAACAGGAGGTATCTGTATATTTGGTGTATCTAAAACCCCATTAAGGGTTGGACAAAAAATTAGAGTTACAGGTACAGTAGATGCATATCAGGGTGAATTTGAAATTCAAGTTAAGGACGAAGATGCTCAAATTCAAATTATTGATGAAAACCCAGTTGATATATCTCCAGTAAAGCTTTCTACAGGAAATAGTATGATAGCTGAGAATAGTGGTAAGCTTATTCAAGTTCAAGGTAAGGTAGTTAGAATGGATAAATCTAATTTATATATTAATGATGGCACTGGAGAGTCAAGGATATATGTAGAAGGATATATATGGGATGGAAAAGATGAGGGTACAAAGGGAATATGGGATAAGAATATTAAAGTTGGAGATACAGTATCAGCTATTGGACTTGGTTCAATGGATCCTGAAGGAGCAAGACTTAGAGTTAGAAATACTGGAGAAATAATATTAATTCCAAATGAAGAAGCCAATGAAAAACCAGTGATTAATGGAGCTGGGAATATAACAATAAAGGTTGGAGATAACTTTGATCCTAAATCAGGTGTAACTGCTACGGATAAAGAGGATGGAGATATAACTTCAAAAATAGTAATTACAGGTTCAGTAGATACAAGTAAGGCTAGAGAGTATGTTTTAACCTATAGCATAACTGATAGCTCTGGAAATAATACTACTATGACAAGAAAGGTAACTGTAATAGATAAAGAAACACCAGGTAAAGATGATAACGAAAAACCAGAAAATCCAAGTAAGCCTAATAAACCAAACAAACCAAGTAATTCAGAAAATAACACTTCAAACTTACCTCAAACGGGAGGAGATAGTTCTTCAATAGTACTAATAGTTATAGCTGTTTTAGTAATTGGAGTAGGAGTAACTCTATTATTTAAGAGAAAAAATAAAGGAGAGAATACAGAGCAGAGTAAAAAATAAAATTAGACATTGAATTTAGGGGCTGACTCAAAGTAAGTTTGAAACAGCCCCTTACAATAAAATAGATGAGAAGAGGGTTATTAATGAATATAAATAAATACAAGAAAGATATCATAACAATAACAGTAACCGTTATATTAGGAATATTAATTGTTTTTTCATCTAAACTAATATTTACTAATGGATTTTTACTGGACAAGCTAAGTACTGGAGTAGAATATTATGAAGCAGAAATAGTAAATGTACTTAAAGAAAATTTGCAAGATGATAAGTATATAGAGGAAATAGAACTAGGATATCAACAGGTATCAGTAAAAATATTAGATGGCCCTTATATGGAAAATCAATATGAAATAACTAATAATGTAAGTAGACTATATAATACTGTAGTAAAAAAAGGTGACAAGGTAATAGTTGCCATGTACTTTATGGACAATAAGCTTAATGATGTGGCTATATCTAGCTTTAAGAGAAGCACTTCTTTATCTATTATGGTTATTTTATTTTTACTAGTAATATTATTGGTTGGAGGATTTAAAGGTTTAAAATCTATAGTAGCATTACTATTTACAATGATTTGCGTAATATTTTTGATGGTACCATTAATGCTAAGAGGTGTAAGTCCTATAATATCAGCTATAATAATAGCTATAATAAGTACATCAATTACCTTAGTGCTAGTATCAGGAACAAATAAGAAAACATTGTCAGCCATCTTAGGAACTTTAATAGGAGTTTTAATAGCAGGAATACTTGCCTACATATTTGGTGAAACCACAAATCTCTCAGGAATAAACATGTCAGAGGTAGAAAGTATAATGTATATAGCAGAAACGACTAATCTAAAAATAAAGGGTATATTTTTTGCAGGGATTCTTGTGTCTGCATTGGGAGCAGTTATGGATGTAGCTATGTCAATATCCTCATCTATATTTGAAATAAGTTCCATAGATAAGACTATGAGTATAAAAGCATTATTTAAAAGTGGTATGAATATTGGTAAAGATATAATAGGAACTATGGCTAATACTTTAATTTTAGCATTTGCAGGAGGAGCTATAAACATACTTATTTTATTATACTCTTCTAGTATGACAGCTAATAGGTTACTGAATTTAGATATCCTTGGCACGGAACTGATTCAAGGATTATCAGGAACTATAGGAATAATTCTAACTGTACCAGCAACAGCAATTATGGCAGCATATCTATGTAAGGCATCTTCAAAAAATAAGTAAGTCAGAATACTCGTCCATTTTGTGTTATACTGCGTCAACAGAACCCTTAGATAGTGCTACTATCTGCGGAACCTGTTTCCTTGTCTAACTCAAAATATACTTCCCATCTTTGACTTATTATTTATTTTCAGATGCCTAAGAAAAAACTTAAAACTATAAATAAATAGAATTTGAAATAAACTGTTTCAATCTTGTAATTATAAGAGTAGAAAAATTAAACTCATATAATTAGGCTGATACAGTTTTTTTATTGTCACTTGGGAGAATCAGAATGATGAAATATAAAAATGAATATACAAAGATAGGAGTAAATTTTTATAAAGATATTATACTAAGTAGTGTCAGTGTACAAAAAGTAGCAGATTTTAAAAGGAGGAGACTTTTATGCCTTATATAAATTTTAAAGAAGAAGTGTTTAAGGGGAAGAAAGAGTTATATAAAAGAATAGAAAATAATAAGAAACTCTATGTTGAAATAAAAAGTGATATTAATAAAATTATCATCCAACCAGATGAAAAGTATAGTTTTAGAATCATTAAAGATAGAACTATAAATAATTATAAAACTGAAAATGAGGGGGATTTTTTAGAGATTACTGATAAGAATATCATATGTACTGAGTTTATAAAGTGTAAATTTTATAATATAAAATTTAAAAATTGCACATTTGTGGCCTGTAGGTTCATAGAATGTGACTTTGGGGGTGGAGGAGTAATTTTTGAAAATTGTGCTATGATTTTAGAAGAAATTAATAATGTACCATCACTAAATAAAAAGGATAATCTATCTTGCAGTTTTGAAAAATGTAAATTATACTGTAAGTTTTTAAGCTGTAATATTACATATTTAATAATTGATGAATGTGAACTTAAAGATACATCTTTTGAACTTACAGATATGTCTAACGTTATAATTATAAATTCTTATATGAAAAGGATTAATTTAATGGATGTGGATTTATCAGGAGGGAAAATAATATCAACATATATGGAAGACTTAGAATTTAATGATAAGTTAAAAAGTAAACTGGATCCAAAAACTTTTTTTGATAAAATTCAGCCAAAGAAAAAAACAAAGACAGAGTATGAAGGAATATATACTGTATATGAAACTATTGCTGATAAATATAATGAAAATAATTTAAAGAACAACTTTGGAGAATACTATTATCTCTGTAAGAATATGCAAAGAAAAAGTTTGAAAAAGCTATTGCCAAAAACAATATCTTATATTTATTGGTTTACTTGTGGGTATGGAGAGCGAATATTATATCCATTAATAACTTCTTTAGTTTTAATATTAATTTTTGCAACTATGTATTTGACTTTGGGATATTCATCGCAAAACCAAATAATTAGTTACTGGTGGGGTATAGGGTTACCCAAAAGTTTTAATGAATTTCTGGGTCAAGTGAATCAATGTATTAATATAAGTGTGGAAGTATTTACAGGACTAGGATCTGATAATGAAACACCAATACCAGCGTCTTTTATAGTAGCTAATACTGAGATGATAGTCGGAGTAATTATGATGGGGGTTGGAATAGGTACCTTAACAAGAAAATTAGTAAGATAAATTATAATAAAGATTTTAGTTGCGTAACAAAAGTTACAGACCTATTATAGAAATCTAGTTATAATTAAGCTATATTAAATATAGTTTAATTTAAATTTGGTGTTGAAATTAAACAAAAAAATAAGTGTGCTAAAAAATATAATTTTGAAAAATATGGTAAATTAGATTAAATAATAGGTTTAGGAGGATTTGTTATGAAGAGAAAAATAATTAAGATCCATGAGGAAAAGTGTAATGGCTGCGGATTATGTGTTACGGCCTGTCATGAAAAAGCTATAGAATTAGTCAATGGAAAGGCAAAGCTTGTTAGCGATATATATTGTGATGGATTAGGAGATTGCTTACCTAATTGTCCTACAGCAGCTATAGAGATTATAGAAAGAGAAGCAGATGAATATGATGATGATGCAGTAAAGGCAAGAATTTTAGAATTAGATAATAAGCCTAAAGAAATTAAAGATATAAACATTGGTGGGGAAGAAAAGTTGCCATGTGGATGTCCTGGAACAATGGCTAAAACTATTGAAAGAAAACCAATAATTACTATGGAAACTATGCCTAAAAAAAGAGAAAATACTATTGAAAACAACTCTGAGCTTATGCAATGGCCGGTGCAATTGAACTTAATAAATACTAGTGCCCCATATCTAAAGGATGCTAACTTATTAGTAGCAGCGGATTGTACAGCTTATGCTTATGGAAATTTCCATAGAGAATTTATGAAGGGTAAAGTTACAGTAATAGGATGCCCAAAACTCGATGACAATGAACATTATAAGAATAAATTAACTGAAATACTTAAGAAGAACAATATAAAGAGTATAACTGTAGTTAGAATGGAAGTGCCATGCTGCTCAGGAATAGTAGCTTCAGTTAAAAGTGCTATGCTTCAAGCACAAATAATAGTTCCTTATAAAGAAGTAACCATTGGAACTAATGGCGATATAATAGAGGGATAATTGAATATAATTTAAAATATTTTGAGTGTAGAGCTATCTATAAATCGGTTAACTTAATAGATTTAACTAATTTATAGATAGCTTTTATTGTTGCGTAAATATTTGCAAATTTTAAAGAGGGGTAATAGAAAACTAATGGAATAAAAGGGTAATATAATGTATAGTAAATATTAAAGATGAAAAAACCCATAGGGAGGAAATAAGTACCTATGTCAAATTCAATAATAACAAAAAAAGCATTAGCTAAATCTCTGAAGGAATTAATGAATTCTATACCTTTAAATAAGATATCTGTTAAAGAGATAGTTAATAATTGTGGATTAAATAGACAAACATTTTACTATCATTTTCAAGATATATACAATCTACTGGAATGGATTTATGAAACAGAAGCTGTAGAAAGCATATCACAATACAGAAGTTATAACACATGGGCTGATGGATTTCAAAAGATTTTCAACTATATAGAAGACAATAGAAAATTTTGCATGAATACTTTAAATTCTTTAGGAAAGAATCATCTAGATTCATATCTTTACACAGTTACTTATGATTTAATTATTGGAGTAGTTAATGAAGTTTCTCAGAGTATGAGAGCTACAGAAGACAATAAAAAGTTTATTGCAAATTTTTATACTCTAGCATTTACAGGTTTGGTAATCCAATGGATGAATGGTGGAATGAAGGAAGATTCTCACAAGATTATTGAGAAATTAAGTGAATTAGTAGAAGGTAACTTTATGAGAGCATTAGAGAGATATGAAAAGGATGCATAATAAATATATACATCATGCATACTTTAAAACTTATATATTCTTTAAAGGATTAGTGTAATTATAAAATATTACATATAACTATGATTTAAAAGTTACTTTAGTTTATTACCATCTTCATCAATATAAAACCATTGATTATCTATTTTTACAGATATAGGAGATGGGTCTCCAAAAGAAGGAGTAATTTCATCATATTCACACTTTAAAATTTCCTTTTGGGTTTTATCTATAAGCCCCCATTTACCCTTTAGGTATACTTGAAATATATTTCTAGATGAATCAATATTATAAACTTCATCATAAATAGGAGGAACTAGCTCAATTCCATTAGAAGCTAAGATACCACACTTGCCGGACTTATAAATGGTAGAAAAGCCATTGTAGAATGGATAAATTTCTGTGTAGTCTGTAGAAAGTATAATTTCACCATGTTTATTTATAAATACATTTTTAAAACCATCTTCATTTACATAGCTAGCAGCAAACATATCATCTTCAGAGCCTAAGTCAATATGTTCAAACTTAGGTTCAAAGAGCAATTCTCATTTAGCATTCATAAGAGTAACTTTGTTATCTAAAGAAGCTACCAAAATATCATTTTCCCAAAAAGAATTTATATAATCATATTTAAATGGAATTACAACATCACCATTCTTGTCTATACAACCATATTTACTGTTCTTTTTAACAGAAATGAGAGTATCAGATACAATAGTAGCTTCTTCATAATCAAAATGAATTATCACATTATTTTTTTTATCAATAGCACCCCAAAATCCATCTTTTTTTACAGGGGCTATATTGTTATAAAATGAATGTGCTTCATCATAGATTGGAGTTATAACTATATTTTCTTCTATATCAATAAATACCCAAAGGCCTCTAAGTTTAACTGCTGCTAGGCCATCAGTGAAAGAGTAGGCTTCCTCATATTTATTATTGTTATTACAACCGCTTAGAACAACACAGAAAATTAATAATAATATTAATATAATTTTATTTAAAATCTTCATATATCCTCCTTTTAAAATATTATTTACTATATTTTAACATTATATTTTCTAGAGGTATACCAAATTTAGCAAAAAATAAAAAATGCAGTATTATGTAAAATACCGCATTTTGGCTATATATTAGATGTAAATCTATTTTCTTTTATTAGATATTTCAATGTTTACTTTTCTTTTACCAAACATTTTTCCTTTAGAATTCTCTAATATTATATTTACAAGATTGCTAGGTACATCAACAAAGGAGAACTTATCAAGGATATCAATTCTTCCAATTTCTTTACCTTTAACACCGGCAGTGTTATCTAAAAATTCAATAACATCTTTAGCTCTGGCCTTGTCGAGTTTTCCTATAGATAAGAATAATCTTGTTGTATCATCTACATCTACAGACTCTTCAGCATAGTTACAATTTAATTCTTTATCAAACATTAATTTAAGTAAAGAAGCAGTAACATCTTCAGCACCATACTCATTTATTAGTTCTTTAGCCATAGGCAAGAATGTGTTATATGAATCTTCTTGTAATACATTTCCAATATTTTCTATTAAACTTCCAGATTTAGCAGAGAATATATCAGCTAAAGTAGGAATGTCTTTTTTTACTATTTTACTTTTAGTATGATTTTCTATTTGTCTTATAAAAGAAACTTCTTTTCTTGAAGCAAAGCTATAAGCAATCCCTTCTTTATTAGCTCTTCCAGTTCTTCCTATTCTATGCACATAAGATTCTATATCTTGTGGCAAGTCATAGTTAATAACATGAGTAACATCTTCAACATCAATTCCACGAGCTGCAACATCAGTAGCTACAAGGAAATGTAGTTGTCCGCTCTTAAATTTAGCTAATGTGTTCATTCTTTGGCTTTGTTTCATATCTCCGTGCATACCTTCAACACTATAGCCTTTACCATGTAAAGCATCAACTAATTCATCTACACCTTTTTTAGTTTTACAGAACATTATTGTTGTAGTTGGATTATCTACGTCTAAAATTCTACAAAGTGAATCAAATTTATTAGATGAGTTAACTAAAAAGTATGATTGTTGTATTTTGGATACAGTCATGGATTTTTTAGCTATTACAATATGTTGAGCATCAGGTTTCATGTAATTTTTAGATAGGTTTTTTATTGGTCTTGGCATTGTAGCAGAGAATAAAAGCGTTTGTCTTTCCTCATTTAAGTTAGATAGGATACTTTCAATATCCTCAATAAATCCCATGTTTAACATTTCATCAGCTTCGTCTAAAACTAAAAATTTAACATTTTGAAGTTTTAATGTTCTTCTATTAATGTGATCTAAGATTCTTCCAGGAGTTCCAACTACAATATCCACTCCTCTTTTTAGAGCAGCAAGTTGTCTGTCAAAGGATTGACCACCATAGATTGGTAGGATTTTATACTTTTCATACTTACACAATTTCAAAAGTTCTTCGCTAACCTGAATAGCTAATTCTCTTGTTGGAGCTAATATTAAGGTTTGGATAGCTCCACCCTTAGGACCCATGTTGCTAAGAATAGGTGCTCCGAAGGCAAGGGTTTTACCAGTTCCTGTTTGCGCTTGACCTATTATATCGTAACCTTGTAAACTTACAGGAATGCTTTTCTCTTGTATATCACTAGGATTTTCAAAGTTTAAGTCATTTATAGACTTTAATATGGAATCCTTAAGTCCAAGTTCTTCAAATTTAGTTTTTATCATTCATATTCCTCTTCTCTTTTTTCTTTAAATACATCTAATAGTAACACAGTAAATCCATAATAGCAATTGCAAACTAAAATTTTATCCTTAAGTATTTATCCTAAGTATAATAAAATAAATAAAAATTATGTAGGTGGAAATATAAAACTCTATTACATTTATAGAAAATCATATATTATATTATATGTAGATATAATTAGAATTATAGGTATAATTATATATAGATATTTTAAAGTAAGGAGAATATATGAAAAAATTTTTATTTGATACAATGGAAACATATTTGGAAAATGGACTTAGATTAATAACTATAAGAAAAGAAACCCAAATAGCTTCGTTAAATATAGGAGTTATGGTTGGAGCTGTTTGTGAAGAAAAGCAAGAACGTGGTATATCTCATTTCATAGAGCATATGCTTTTTAAGGGAACTGTAAATAGAGATAATGAAAAATTAAATGGTGATTTAGAAAATTTAGGTGGAGAGTATAATGCTTATACAGATTATATGTCCACTGTTTTTAATACTACTACTTTAAATGAAGAATTAGATGTAAGTTTAGAATTGATTAGCGACTTACTTCAACATCCTACTTTTTTAGAGGAACACATTGAGAAGGAAAGAGGAGTAATATTAGCAGAATTAAGAAGTGGTAAGGATGATGTAGAAGATTTATCTTTCCAGAAAATAAATGATATGGCATTTACTCATAGTCCATTGAAGATTGATGTAATAGGAAAAGAAGAGATTGTAAAGTCAATTAGTAGAGAAGATTTGATAAGATATTATAATAATCACTATGTTTCTAATAATACAGTGATAACAGTGGTATCATCTTATGAACATGAATATGTAATAGAGTTAGTTAAAAAATATTTTAGTAAGTGGAAAAGAAAAGAAGTAAATAAGCCTATTTTAAATTTTGAAAAAAATAAAGACAAATTTGAGATTACTCATAGAGATAATATGGAGCAGAGTACAATAATATATTTATATACCTTTAATGACCTAACTAAGAAGGAAGAGTTAGCTTTAAGAATATTAAATCACAAGTTTGGTGAGAGTTCTAATTCTATACTATTTAGAGAACTTAGAGAAGATAGGGGACTTGCTTATGATATCTATACAAGTCTTGACTTAACAAACAACTTGAAAACTTTATATATCTATGCAGCAGTATCGCCAGAGGACGTTGATGCAACTATAGAAACTATAAATAATTGTATAGAAAAAATTAAAGAGGAAATAATTGTATTTGATGGCAATACTATAAATTTAATGAAAAAGGTGTTTAAGACTGCTATAGCTTCTACTTTAGAGGATTCAACAGATTTGGGAAATTATGTAGTACATCAAGCTATGGAAGAGGATAATTTATATCAATTTAATGAAGATATGGAGAATTTGAATTATATAGTAGCTCAAGATTTATATGAAGTAGCTAAGAAGGTACTAAATAAGCCTACAATTCATGTGCTTCTATGTGATAGGGAGTAAGGTATAAAATTTCTATAGATGATGGGAAGGAAGAACAGTGAGTAAAATAATTACTAAGATTGAAGCCCAAAAGAAAAAAGATAATAGAGTAAATATATTTATAAATGGTGAATTTGCCTTTGGATGTAGCAGTGAATTAGTATATTATCATAATTTATCTAAGGGAAAAGAAATTAATATTGAAGACCTAAAGAAAGTTATAGTTGAAGATAATTTTCTTACAGCAAAGACAAAGGCTTTAAAGTATATTGAGAGAGCTCTAAAGAGTGAGTTTCAAGTGAGAGAATTTCTACAAAAGAAGGAGTATGAAGATAGTGTCATAGACAGAGTTTTAGAATTTCTAAAGGAATATAAATTTATTGATGATGAATATTATGCAAAAGCTTTTGTAACACAAAATATTAGAATAGAAGGCAAAGGAAACATTAGATATAAACTTATAAAAAAGGGTATATCTGAAGAGATGATAAATAACATACTAAATGAAATTTCTTCTAAGGATGAAGAAATAGTGGCTTTAAAGCTAGCAGAAAAAAAACTTAAGGTGTTATATAAAAATGAAGGCAATATAGTAAAAATAAAAAGTAAACTTAATACTTTTTTAATATCTAAGGGATATAATTTTGATACTATTAAATCAGTAGTAAATAAATTAGAAATCGAGGAAAAAGAAAATATAGAAACCTTTAGGTCAGATGGTTATAATCGGGTTAAGGAAAATCAATGGGATGAGCTTCTCAGTATTGCAGAGAAAAGATATGAACGCCTTAGCAAATCAGAAGAGGATGCAATTAAAATAAAGAAAAAACTACAGGATTTCCTTTTAAGAAAGGGTTATAATTACAGTGATATCAAAACTGTATTGAATAGGGTTATTAAAGGTGAAGATTCCTATTATTAAATTTGCAAGAAAGTCTAACAGGAGAGAAAAGGAGGGATAGAATGGAATTTTTAGAGGAGTATAATATAAATATTGTTTCATTAGTATTGGTTATAGCATTTGTATATCCTGTAATAATGGGTATTGTATTTAAATTAAAAAGTAAAAGCATGGTGGCTACAATTAAGGGTGTATTAACTTCTATGGCAATGGTTTGTTCAATAATATTAACTACTGTGGTGGTAAAAAATGTGTTTGCATTAGATAAGTATGGATTAGTTGAATATATATCCTCAAAGATTTCTCCATCCTTTGCTTATCTTATTACTAAATCTAAGCTATTTAATGGAATTATATTATTGTTTACATTCTTAATTATTTATCAGATATTTAAAGCCCTTATAGAACTTATCAGCAGGACTACTTTATATCCAGCTTCAGATGCCATTGATACCAGTATTAGAAATACAGGTAGAGGTACTAGAGCTTTATTAGGAGGGATATTTCAAATTCCTAAGGCTATATGTTATATGATAATATTATCAGCACTACTTAGCTATGCATCAATTTTTTTAAGTAATCCAAAGCTAGATAATAAGTTAAATTCATCTACCATATATAGTTATATTAATAAAAAGATTGTAGAGCCTGTTACTGATTCTGAGATAGCTAAAAGTTTTCCCAATATATTAGAGAACTCATTCAAGGTAGTAGATGAGAAAAACAATATAGTTGATGATGTAAATGGATATCTTCAAGGGGTAGTTTTTTATAATGGGGTAACATTAGATGAGGGAATAAGATCTAATGAGATAATAGATAATACTGCATTAAGTATAACTAGTAAGTATGAGAATGACTATGATAAAGCAAGAGCTTTATATGACTGGATAGGAAATGCCATAATTTATGACGATGATAAGGCTACAGAAGTTATGAATAATCCCATACCTACAGAGATTAATTCAGGAGCTATAAATACTTTTAATACGGGAAAGGGTGTATGTTTTGATTATGCATGTTTATATGTTGCAATGTGTAAAGCAAATGATATACCAGTGAGGCTAATTGTAGGAGAAGGTTATAATGGAATGTCTTGGGTTAGTCACTCATGGAATGAAGTATATATAAAGGAAATGGATAAATGGGTAAATGTGGATTCAACTTTTTATAATGCAGGGAATTATTTTGATAATGATACCTTTAATTCAGAGCATAGAAATAGAAAAATTGCGGGAGAATGGAAGTAGAAATTTTAATTAAATACTTAGGCTTAAATTAATCTTTTATATTAGATTTATTCAAAGTTTGTATTATGGAATTTAAATAATAGCTAAATATAAAAAACAAGCTTATATGCTTGTTTTTTTATATTTAGAAAGTATGAAACTTATGGCCTTTTCACATTCTGTATCCGTATTATCTATGGACCATGCAGTATTAAAATAATTTAGAGCTTTTTTATTTTCATCCATCATTACATGACAATAAGCAAGATTGAAATAATATTTACTTTCTTTTCGTAGATTTAAAGCTCTATGGATAAGAGGTATTGCAGCCTTATAGTTTTTAAGTTTAATAAAACATACAGCAGAATTATAAAATGAAGGTGCTTCATATTCCTTTAACTCTGCAGATTTTTTATACATATCAATTGCATTTTTATAGTCCTTAAGTTTATATAAATCATTACCTTGTGCAAAATAATTCAAGGAAAAGACCTCCTAATTAGTACTTTATCTTAATATTTTCCATTTTGTTCTAAAATATACTATAACATGTATAAATTTAGGTAAATTATATTTTAAATTTTGTATTGACAAAAGAGTTGTATTGTATATAATATTATAAAAGAGAAATATATATAATACATAATAAATTGACTGTGATGAAGAGGAGTAAGAATATGAAATATTAAGAGAGGAAAATCCATGGGCTGAAAGGTTTTCTATAGGAAGTATTTTGAAGGTAGCTTCGGAGTTGCTTTAGCGAAACTAAGTAGCTAAAGACGGTGGTTCCTCATCGTTAAAATTAAGAGAGTCTTAAAAGTGATTTTGAGAAATAAAGGTGGTAACGCGCGCTGTCGTCCTTTGGGGTGATAGCGCTTTTTTTTATTAATTTCATAGCAACCTATTAATTTAACATACTGGTATTAAAGATATTAATAAATAAGTTGTTAAAATCAGTATATTATTTTAGCTAAAGCTTTATACATTATAGGTATTTAGAACTGTAATTATTGCAACAAGTAATTAATAGTAAAAATAAAAATCATAGAAGGGCAGGTAATAACAATGGATGAAAATAACAATATAGCAAAGAACTATGACCCTAAAGAGTTTGAAGAAAGACTATATAAGTGGTGGGAAGAAAGTGGATTTTTTACTCCACAAGTAGATGAGAATAAAAAGCCATATACAGTAATAATGCCACCACCGAATATCACAGGACAACTGCACCTCGGTCATGCTTTAGATAATACTCTTCAAGATATACTTATAAGAACTAAGAGAATGCAAGGATATAGCACATTATGGCTTCCAGGAGAGGACCATGCAAGTATAGCTACTGAAGTAAGAGTTGAAAAAGCTTTACTTACAAAAGGAATTAAAAAGAAGGAAATTGGTAGAGAAGCATTTTTAGAAAAGGTTTGGGAATGGACAGAGGAATATAGAGATAGAATAAAAACCCAGCTTAAAAAAATGGGTTGTTCTGCTGATTTTACAAGAGAAGCTTTTACTATGGATGAAAATTTAAGTAAGGCTGTTAGAGAAGTTTTTGTTAAATTATACAAAGATGGTCTTATATATCAAGGAAATAGAATTACAAATTGGTGTCCTAAATGTATGACTGCTATTTCAGATGCAGAGATTGAATATGAAGAGCAAGGAGGACATTTCTGGCACATCAATTACCCTGTAATAGGTAGTGATGAAGTAGTTGAAATTGCTACAACAAGACCAGAAACTTTACTTGGAGATACTGCAGTAGCAGTTAATCCTAAGGATGAAAGGTATGCTCATCTAGTTGGTAAAAAACTTAGGTTACCATTAGTAAATAGAGAAATTCAAGTTGTAGCCGATGACTATGTAGATATGGAATTTGGAACAGGTTGTGTTAAGATAACTCCAGCTCATGACCCTAATGATTATCAAGTAGGTAAGAGGCATAACTTAGAAGAAGTTGTGGTTTTAGAAGAAAACGGAACTATATCTGAAGGTTATGGAAAGTATTCGGGACTTGAGAGATATGAAGCTCGAAAGCTTATTATAAGAGATTTGGAAGAACAAGGATATTTAGTTAAGATTAAAGAGCATAGCCACAATGTGGGAACTCATGATAGATGTGGATGTACTATTGAGCCAATGCTTTCTAAACAATGGTATGTAAAAATGGATACTCTTGCAGTACCAGCAATTAAAGCCGTAAAAGAAAAAGATATAAAATTCATTCCAGAAAGATTTGAAAAAATCTACTATAACTGGATGGAAAATATTCAAGATTGGTGTATTTCAAGGCAATTATGGTGGGGACATAGAATTCCGGTTTGGTACTGTAAAGATTGTGGAGAGATAATAGTTGAAACAGAAGCACCAACTTATTGCAATAAGTGTAACTCTACAAATCTAGAGCAAGATAAGGATGTTTTAGATACTTGGTTTAGTTCAGCTCTATGGCCATTCTCAACTTTAGGGTGGCCTGGTGATACAGAGGATTTAAAATATTTTTACCCAACAAGCACATTAGTTACTGGTGGAGATATTATATTCTTCTGGGTTGCAAGAATGATATTTTCAGGTTTATATAACATGGATGAAGTACCATTTAAAACAGTGTTTTTCCATGGGATGGTTAGAGATGATCAAGGCAGAAAGATGTCTAAGTCTTTAGATAACGGTGTTGACCCACTAGAAGTTATAGAAAATTATGGAGCAGATGCTCTAAGATTTTCCCTTGTTACTGGTAATGCTCCAGGAAGTGATATAAGATTCTATGAATCAAGAGTTGAGGCAGCAAGAAATTTTGCTAATAAGATTTGGAATGCATCAAGATTTGTTATGATGTATAATGATGAAGCTCTTATAGAGAAATATAAAGATTGTAAAAATTATTCTGTAGCCGACAGATGGATATTATCAAGGCTTAACAATATGGTTAAAGAAGTTACAGAGAATATAGAAAAATATGAAATCGGTATTGCACTTCAAAAAGTTCATGACTTTATGTGGACTGAATTCTGTGATTGGTATATAGAAATTGCTAAACCATCGCTATATAGTGATAATGAAGAAGTTAAAGGAATTGCTTTGAATGTTCTCAATAAAGTTTTAGTTTCAGGATTAAAATTACTTCATCCAGTAATGCCATATATCACAGAAGAGATTTATACTCACTTAACTAAAGAAAGTAAATCTATTACAATTGCTAAATGGCCAGAGTTTGAAGCTGATTTAGAAGATTTCAAAGCAGAAGAATATATGAACTATATTATAGATGCCATAAGAAATACAAGAAATGCTAGAACAGAAATGAATGTACCACCTTCAAGAAAGGCTAAAACATATATATATGCAACTGAAGCAGCAGAAGCTTTCAAGGAAGGCAAAGTTTACTTTGAAAAATTAGCATCTGCTAGTGAAGTTATAATCTTAAACGCTAAAGAAGAAGCACCAGAAAATATAGTATCTGTAGTTTCTAAGGGTGCAGAGATTTACATGCCACTTTTAGAATTAGTAGATGTAGAGAAAGAGCTTGAAAGATTAAACAAAGAAAAATCTAAACTGCAAGGAGAAATTGAAAGAGTTGAGAAAAAACTTGCTAATGAAAGATTTGTTTCTAAAGCTCCAGCTGAGGTTGTTGAAGAGGAGAAAGCTAAGGGTGAAAAGTACAGAGAAATGTATAATTCCATATTAGAAAGTATAGAAAAGTTACGATAAAAAATATTTAAGAATGTATATATAAAAATAAATTTTAATATTAAGAAATAAAAGGATATCTAAAAGTGTATAGACTATATGTTTTATTTATAGGCTTATACTTTAGAGATATCCTTTTTAATATTGATAATTACTAGTGCGATATAGTTGAGTATGAATATGTAATGAGGTAAAATAGGTTATGAAATTAGAATTCAGGAGGGTTATTATGAATTATACTGAAGCTATTAACTATATAAAGGATACTGCTAAGTTTGGAAGTAAACTGGGCTTGGAAAGAACAGAAAAGATACTAGAACTCCTTGGAGACCCACATAAGAAGATTAAAACTATTCATGTGGCAGGGACTAATGGTAAAGGTTCAACCACAGCTATGATTACAAAAATATTAACACATAGTGGGTACAAAGTAGGATGCTATATATCTCCTTATATTGAAGAGTTTGAAGAGCGTATTCAGATAAATAATAAGAATATTCCCAAGGAAGATTTAGCTAGGATAGTTACAGAAGTTTCAATGGCTGTTGAAGAAGTAACTACTTTAGGTTATGGTAACCCTACTGAGTTTGAGATAATAACTTGTGCGGGATTTTTATATTTTTATAAAATGAAGGCTGATTTTGTTGTTGTAGAGGTAGGACTTGGAGGAAGACTAGACTCTACTAATGTTATAGATCCAATTTTATCTATAATAGGATCCATAAGTTATGATCATATGAATATTTTAGGAAATACCTTAGAGGAAATTGCTTATGAAAAGGGTGGAATTATTAAAAAGAATACTCCAGTAGTTTTATATCAACAGGAATATAAAGTGACTAAAGTCATAGAGAACATTTGCAAAGAAAAAAATTCACCACTTATAAAAGTGAAAAGAGAAAATGCATCTTTAGTTAAAGTAGGAGAGTATAAGGAAAATACAGTGGTTCAAAATTTAAACATTATAACAGAAAGAGACAGTTATAATGTTAAATTACCTCTTTTAGGAACTTATCAGGTTCAAAATTGTAATGTTGTTATAAATGTTTGTGAAGTTTTAATAGATCTTGGAGTTAATATTACAAAGGAAAGCATAACAAATGGTTTATCCCAAGTTAAATGGCCAGGTAGATTAGAAATTATGAGAAAAAATCCTTTAGTGGTAATTGATGGTGCTCATAATATTGATGGCATAAGGAAATTAACTGAAAGTATAGAAATTTATTTTAAATATAAAAAACTAGTGTTAATAATAGGAATTCTAGCAGATAAGCAAGTAGATGAAATGATAAATATAATATGTCCTAAAGCAGAAAAAATTATAGCTGTAACTCCTCATAGTGAGAGAGCTGAGCTATGTGAAGATTTAAAGAAGAAGATTAATATTTGTAATAGAGAGTGTGAAGCTATTATGGATTATGAAGAAGCTTACATTAAAGCACTTTCCTATTGTGATGAAGATACTTTACTAGTCATATCTGGCTCTCTCTATATGGTAGGAGATATGAGGAAGATAATAAGAAATTATAATTAATTTTAAATATAATATATTTAGGGTGTAACAAATTTTTCGTAGCATAATGGAAGGTTCCTTCATAGTATAATGTGAGGAGGGATTCCAATGAGGTACTTATATATTTGTAATACAACTCAAGATAGCATTAACAAAATTGGTATAGAGAAGTTTGCATTAGAAGATGTTATAAAGTTAGAAGGAGTTAATGAAAATAAAGTAGGTCCTCATGGATTATGTATACAAGGGGATCAATTATTCACTTCAAATTGTTACGATGGTTCAGTGTCTATAGTTAATTTGAAGGATTTAAAATCCTATAGCTATTATTTAGGAAGAAACTGTAGAGATATTTGTGCATTGGGAAATCATTTATATATTATTTGCGGAGACTCAAATAATGTAGTGACTTTTGATTTGAATAAAAAAGAAATAATAGAGATTATTCCTTGTGGAGACTCTCCACATAGTATTGACTGTTGTAATCACAGTAATGAAATAGTTGTAGCCAATAATGGTGATGATACAATCACTGTATTTGATTCGTTATATGGTAGTGACATTAAAAACATAAAGGTAGGGCAAGCACCAACAAAAGCCTTATTTACCTTAAATGGGGATTATATTCTTGTTTGTGAAAGTAGTGCAGGCAGTTTGGATAAGGGGTGTGTAAGTGTTATATCAAGCAGAAATCATAAAGTAATACATAGACTATCAGTAGGAAATTGTCCTTTTGATATGTATTGCGATGAAAAGTATTGCTATGTATCTAACTATGGTGATGGAACTATATCTATTATTGATATTATAAATTTTATAAATGTAAAGAGTATAAGAATTGGTGGTATGCCTAGAGGAATAATTTGCGATGAAAGGTATATTTATGTAGGAGATAGCTATAATGATTTGATAATGAGAATTAATAAAAATGATAATCATGAAAAATTAATCATCCCATTAAAGGGCCAGCCTACAGGGATGATTATAGATTAAAATACTAAGGGCAGATTTATAATAAGCTTAATAAAAATTACTCAGTTAAAACTTTAATAATCTTAGTGTATAAGTCAGAAGGGTTAGCTTTCCATTTGGAACATAACTCCCTGGCTTGTTTATTTGATGCCACTGTTACCTTAATTTCCATGAGAGGGATATTATTTTCAGAAGCACCTAGGCTAACTATATAACTATTAGAATTTTCAATGGTGTAATCAGCTGAAATTGTAGCCTCTTTTTTTATTAGATTCATTTTCCCATCTATATAAGAATTTAATTTACTTAAACTATCCTTAGATAATCTATTTTTAAATAAAGACAGGACTTCCTTACCTTTACTTGATATTACTAATCTATCTTTATCTTTATAATTAATTTTATTTATTAGTTGAGACGAGATTAAATCATCTATATATTCTTGCAGTGTAAAATAATTTATAAAATTATTTTCAAGGACAATTTCTGTAAGTTGTATGTTTGATATAGGTAAATCAACTTTATCTATTATATGCAACAGTAGAAGCTTGTTTTCTGCTAAGTTCAAAGAATTATCAAACATAAAGTAACCTCCTTTAAACCATGTACTTTTATACATATTTATTATATTAAATTATAACACATATTTATTAAATATGAATTAAGTTTACATGCTATAGTATAGCATATAATAACTGATTATGAATATAATTTTATAGAAAGTATGTTTATAAGTAAAGGAGGAATATGTATAGATCTAATAGAATTAAAATAAAAATAACAACTTATTTAGCATTGTTAATATTAATAGTGTGTATAAGTATTATGGGACGTGTATTTTATAAGGAGACCTTTATTCCAACAGGTAGAAAGGTACCTATTTATTCAGTAGACACAAAAGAAAAGAAAATAGCTATAACCTTTGATGTTAATTGGGGTGATGATAAAACTAATGAAATTCTAGATGTTCTAGATAAATATAATGTAAAGGCCACATTTTATATTATCGGATTATGGTGTGATGATTATCCAGACAAAGTAATAGAAATTTCAAAGAGAGGACATGAAATAGGAAATCATTCTAACAAACATCCTGATTATACCAATATGACAAAGGATAGTATAATTAAGGATTTAGAAATAGCTAATGCTAAAATATTAAATTTGACTGGAGAAATGCCTAAAACATTTAGATTTCCATCAGGCTCATATAATGATATTTCAGTAGAAGCTATACAAAGTACAGGATTAAAGGCAATACAGTGGGATGTTGATAGTGTTGATTGGAAGGCTAATGGAGCAGATATAGAATATGAAAGAATAGTATCAAAGGCAAGGGAAGGCTCTATACTACTATTTCATAATGATGGAAAGTACACTACAGAAAATTTGCCGAAAATAATTGAAAAATACCAAGCTATGGGTTATGAATTTATTACAGTGTCTAACTTAATATATAGTGATAATTATTATTTAGATCATACAGGAAAACAAATACTAAATGAAAATTGACAAAATTATTGCATATTATAATTATAAAACTAAAAAATGTGAATTTTTGAAAATTAAATGTTGTAAAATTTAGACAATTATTCTATAATTAATTCACGGGGGTAATGTAAATAGAACTATAAGAAAAATATTCGATTTTTACTATAAATAGTTATATTTTTATTTTTTATGAATATAAATTATAGTAAATTTTACTAAAAAACCAAGGGAAAGAGGGGTTACCATGGATAATAATATTTTTAATAACAAAATTTACTTAGAGGGAAAAGTTATCTCAGATTTAGAGTTTAGCCACGAAATGTATGGAGAGGGATTTTACAATTTTGAATTTGAGGTTTCAAGACTTAGTGATACTTCTGACATATTAGTAATCACAGTATCTGAAAGATTAATTGCAGGAATTGATGTAAGTATTGGAAGTGAGCTTGTAATAGATGGACAGCTTAGATCCTATAACAAGTTTGTGGATGGTGCCAATAGACTTATATTAACTGTATTTGCAAGAGATATTCGCCAACTTGAAGAAAGAGGAAAAAATCCAAATCAAATTTTCTTAGATGGATATATTTGCAAGGCACCCGTTTACAGGACAACACCATTTGGCAGAGAGATAGCAGATATGTTATTAGCTGTTAATAGATTGTACAATAAATCAGATTACATTCCTACTATCGCTTGGGGAAGGAACTCTAGATTTTGTAAGAGTTTAGAAGTAGGGGATAATATTAGAATTTGGGGAAGATTACAAAGTAGGGAATATCAAAAGAAAGTTTCAGATACAGAAGTAGTTAAAAAAATTGCATATGAAGTTTCAATCTCTAAAATGGAAAGGGTTACTGATGAAAATAGAGATAATGTAACTATTATAGGAAAAGTGGACAATGATACATCTACAGATGAGAGTAACAATATACAAGAAATAAATTTAAATGATAATGAAGAGAAAGAAGTTATTTAATGAGATAAATCAAGTAAAAAGCTATCATGAAGAAGTCCTCATGATAGCTTTTTAGTTGCTATTTTATAATTTATTATTTTCTTAAATCAGCTAAGATTTCAGTTTTACTCTTAGTTTTATCATCTACATGTTTAATTATTTTAGCTGGAGAGCCGGCTACAACTACATTTTCAGGTACATCTGTTGTAACGATAGCACCAGCCGCGACTACTGAATGATTTCCTATTTTTACACCTTCTAAGATTACTGCATTAGCTCCTATAAGTACATGGTCACCAATTTCACATGGAGACTTGCTAGGCGGTTCTAAAACTCCAGCAACTACTGCTCCAGCTCCAAGGTGGACCCCTTTACCAAGCTTTCCTCTAGCACCTACAACAGCATTCATATCTACCATGGTTTCATCACCAATTTCAGCACCTATGTTAATAACAGCACCCATCATAATAACAGCATTATTTCCAATAGAAACTCTATCACGGATTACTGCACCTGGCTCAATTCTAGCATTTATACTTCTTGTATCAAGCATAGGTATAGCTGAGTTTCTTCTATCAGATTCAAGCCTATAGTTATGTATCTTTTCTTTATTTGCATCTAAAAAATTATTTATATCAGCGCTATCGCCAAATAAAACATAGAAGCTACCTTCGCCAAAACAGTCTACATTTTCAAAGTTACAATCCTTTAGATCACCTTTAACATAAGCTTTCACAGGGGTTGATTTCTTTGACTCCTTTATAAATCTAGCAATTTCATATGGATCAGTAAAATTATATTCCATACCTCTAACTCCTTTCGACAAGTAATATATATTCATTTATATATTATCCTAAAAAACTCAACAATAATTATAAATAAATAAGATATTTTTGAATATAATACTTAGTATATTTAATTTATCAATGTAGTATATCTATAGTTATATCATAAAAATCATATATAATGGAATATTTTATTTGTAAATGATATAATAAAATTAAAAAAAGTAGACCTAGGAGGTAAATATATGGGAAACTTAAACAAAGGATATATTCAAATATATACTGGAAACGGAAAAGGAAAAACTACAGCAGCAGTTGGACTTGCAACTAGAGCTGCTGGAAATAAATATAGAGTATGTATGGTTCAGTTTTTAAAAAGTGATGCAACAGGAGAATTAGAGTCAGCTAAACTTATGGCTCCATATTTTACTATTCATAGATTTGAAAGACCTAGAGGATTTTTCTGGACATTAAATGATCAAGAAAAGTTAGAGCTAAAAGAGGATATCCAAGAAGCGTATAAGTTCTGTATAAAACAGTTGGAAGAAGGAAATTGTGATATATTGATAATGGATGAGATAATGGGAACTTTATCTAATGAATTAATTACAGAAGAACAATTAATAGAACTGATAGATAAAAAACCAGATGATGTAGAACTTATAATGACAGGTAGAAATGTTCCAGAATCAATAATGCAAAGAGCTAACTTAGTTACTGAAATGAAGGATCTTAAACACTACTTTAATGAAGGGGTTCCAGCAAGAAGAGGAATAGAATTTTAAGGAATATAAGGTATAAATTATGAGGTTGTCAAGTAATATAGACAATATAGAAATATCAGGAATAAGGAAATTTTATAATAAGGTTGCTAAGATAGAAGGAGCTATATCACTAACTCTAGGTGAGCCAGATTTTAAAATACCTGTGGAAATAAAAGAGGCTATGAAAAATTCCCTTGATGAAGATAGAACTACTTATACACCTAATGCTGGGATAGAAGAGTTAAGAGAAGAAATTTCTAAATATCTAAAATCTTTGAATATAAATTTCTCTAAGAAAGAAATATGTGTAACTGTAGGGGGAAGTGAAGGATTATTATCTACTTTTACTGGAATATTAAATCCTGGAGATAAAGTTCTAATACCTTCCATTGCATATCCTGCCTATGAAAATTGTGTTAAGATTCTTGGTGGAGAGGTTATAAATTATAATATTAAGGAAGATTTATCTGTAGATATGGAGCAATTGGAGAGCGTCATAGAGAAAGAATGTCCTAAGGTAATGGTAGTATCTTATCCATCAAATCCTACAGGACAACTTTTGACCAAGGATCAATGCGATAGATTATTTAACATATTAAAAGATAAAGATGTATTAATTGTAAGTGATGAAATTTATAGCTCTATTGTATTTGGAGAATTTAACTCTATATCACAGTATGGAAAGTTAAAAGATAAACTTATACTTATAGGTGGATTTTCAAAAATGTTTTCCATGACAGGGATTAGAATAGGATATGTATGTGCTGCGGAATGGATATTAAATAGCATAATAAAGGTTCATCAATACAATGTGTCATGTGCACCGTCTATTGGTCAATATGGAGCTTTAGAAGGACTTAGGAAGTCTATGTACCATATAGAACATATAAAATCAGATTTAAAGATAAGAAGGGATTATGTCTATGATAGACTAGTTTCTATGGGACTTGAAGTTATAAGACCAGAGGGAGCATTTTATATATTTCCGTGTATAAAATCCTTTGGATTTAGTAGTGAAGATTTTTGTGATAAGCTACTTGAGGATACTGAGGTAGCTGTAGTGCCAGGAACTGCATTTGGAAAAGGTGGAGAAGGTTATGTTAGAATTTCTTATTGCTACAGCATGGAAGATTTAAAATTATCTTTAGATTTAATGGAACAGTGGTTAAATCAGATAAAGCTTAACTAAGGGGAAATATAAAAGATAAATATTAAATAAAAGTGTTATGAAAATATATATTTCATAACACTTTTTATTTGAACTAAATTTGATTTACTATTTAACTACATCGTCCATAGAATATATGCCTTTTGGCTTGTCATGAACATATTCACAAGCCTTTAAAGCACCTACAGCGAATACTTCTCTTGAAATAGCTGAGTGTTTAATTTCAATTACTTCACCCATACCAGCAAATATAACTTCATGGTCACCTATAATATTTCCACCACGAATTGCATGAATTCCGATTTCCTTGTGTTCTCTTTTAGACATTCCTTGTCTACCATAGTTGAAGGTTGTTTCTTCTTCTATAGAGTCCTTTATAGTATTTGCAAGAAGTAGTGCAGTACCACTTGGAGCATCTACCTTTTGATTGTGATGTTTTTCTATTATCTCAATATCAAAATCTGCATATAGTTTATTGCTAATAGACTTTAATAAATTATTTATTATATTAATTCCTATAGACATATTAGCAGAATAGAATACAGGAATTAAATTTTGTAGATTCTTAATATGAACTATTTGTTCTTTCGTATAGCCAGTAGTGCAAAATACTACTGGTAATGAGTGAGCTAATGCATATTTTGATATAGAGTCTAAACTGGAAGGTCGTGAGAAGTCTAGAATTACATCTACTTCTTCTGTTACTTTATCTATGGAATCATAAATAGAGTAATTAAAATTAGATTCTGTATTCATATCTACTCCAGCTTGAATATTTAATGTTTCAGAAGTAGAAGCTACCTTTGAAATCATATGACCCATTTTTCCGTTACATCCAACTAATAAAATCTTTACCATGTATAGTCTCCTTTATAATAAGTGGTAGTTTTTTAGAGCTTCTTTCAAAGTCTCTAAATTATTATCATCCATATCAACTAATGGAAGTCTTAAGTTTCCAACATTTCTGCCCATAAGATTTAAGGCAGTTTTTATAGGAATAGGGTTTGTTTCACAGAAACATGCATTAGTTAAAGGGATAGTTTTTAAAAACAAATCTTGAGCTGCTTTTATTTCTCCATTAAAGAATAATTCACATATATTATGAACATCTTTAGGTACAATATTTGCAATAACTGATATTATTCCAAGTCCTCCTATAGCAAGAGTTGGTAAAATTTCATTATCGTTTCCAGAGTATATATCTAATTTATCTCCACAAAGATATTTTATTTCTGCAATTTGGCTTATATTTCCACTAGCTTCCTTTACAGCAACAATATTATCTAGCTGACAAAGTTCATGGAGAGTCTTTGGTGAAATATTCATGCCAGTTCTAGATGGTACATTATATACTACTATAGGAGTATTAACAGCTTCAGCAATAGTTTTAAAATGAGCAATTAAACCTTTTGCTGAAGTCTTATTATAGTAAGGGTTAATTACTAAAAGTCCATCTACACCAACAGACTCAGCGTAGATGCTCATTTTAACAGAAGCCATAGTGTTATTACTACCAGTACCGGCTATAACAGGGATTCTTTTATTAACTGTATCTACAGTGAATTTTATAGTTTCTTTTCTCTCAGCTTCTGTCATAGTAGATGCTTCTCCAGTTGTACCACATACTATGATAGCATCAGTTCCATTTTCAATATGCCATTCTAATAATTCTTTTAATTTAGGAAAGTCTACACCGTCTTTGCTAAATGGAGTTACAATTGCAACACCAGAACCTTTAAAAATACTCATATATACACCTCTTAAATCATTATATTTATTTTATTAAATTTTCCTTTATAAAAACTTCTGCAATTTGTACTGCATTAAGGGCAGCACCTTTTCTAATATTATCAGCTACAACCCATAGGTTAACACCATTATCAACACTAAAATCACGCCTGATTCTTCCAATATAAACGTCATCCTGACCTTCTATATCTACAGGCATAGGATAAATGTTATTTCTTATATCATCCATTACAGTAATTCCAGGTAGAGCTTTAAAT
The DNA here is from genome assembly GCF_002477055.1 of Clostridium sp. UBA7503. Lineage (NCBI taxonomy): Bacteria > Bacillati > Bacillota > Clostridia > Eubacteriales > Clostridiaceae > Clostridium > Clostridium sp. UBA7503. Next base: position 126,784 of record NZ_DLNT01000041.1, on the reverse strand, counting down.
AAGTTGAAAATATCATCCAATTCAAAAGTGTTTTCCAATTCTACGTTAATACTTTCGCTATGACCATGGAATACAGGTACCCTTACTGTGGTAGCAGTAACCTTGATTTGATCATTATGAAGAATTTTATGAGTTTCATTTATCATCTTCATTTCTTCCTTTGTATAACCATTATCTAAGAATACATCAATTTGAGGTATTACATTATAGGCTATAGGATATTGAAATTTCTTAGGAGGAACATTAGATACTCCATCCTTTAGATCATTAAACCCTTGAACTCCAGCACCGGAAACAGCTTGATAAGTTGAGTATACAACTCTTTTTATTCCATATTTAATATCAAGAGGTTTAAGAGCAACCATTGCTTGAATAGTAGAACAGTTAGGATTAGCAATAATACCATTATGCCATCTAATATCTTCACCATTAACCTCAGGAACTACTAGAGGAACTTTAGGATCCATTCTCCAGGCACTACTATTATCTATAACTAAGGTATTGTGTTCTGCGAATATAGGAGCAAATTCTAAACTGACATCTCCACCAGCTGAAAAAAGAGCTAAATCAATTTTTTTACTAATTATATTTTCTTTCTTAAGTTCTTCTACCAATATATCTTTTCCATTAAAGTGTATAGAAGTTCCAGCAGACCTGGAAGATGAAAAAAGATATAAATTTTCTATGGGAAAATTTCTTTCAGCTAAAATATTTATGAATTGTCTTCCCACCATTCCGGTAGCACCGACTATAGCAACATTGTATTTCAAAAATACCACCTCACTTAACTTATATTTATAATACATTATATAACTTAAGTAGATAAAGTTATATAACTTTATTAAATTTATATATAAAATTTTTATTATAGCAGAGATATATACCAAAGATGTCAATGGAAGTAAAAGCATAATACAATGTATGTAGATATTATTAAATCCAGATTGTTAAGGTCAGGATAAAAGTAAGGAAGTGTTAGGTCAATTTAAAGAGTAGATAATAAGATTTTAGATATAAATGAATCATATTAAAAATTTGTAAGATAATATTTTAAATAAAAAGATACATATGTTTAAATATGTAAAAATATGAAGGTGTATAGAAGATTAAATAATATGAATTTAATATATTATCTAATATTTTGTTGCAATTTGTAATCTTAAGAACAAATTATGTATTAAAATAGTTTGACAACTTACAGAACCCTGTGTTAATATTATAAAAAATGAATTTATTATTATTTTTATTTTCATACTTTTAACAATTATAACTACTAAAATACATAACCACATATTAACTATGAAATATGTATGAATGATTAAAATACTGAGGAATAATTTCTTAGTGTTGCTTTTGAAAAGGAAGTGGCTTTGATATTGTGGCAATTGTCAAAATATTTGAAAGGAACTAACTATTTAAATAAATCGTTTTTACTGGTTTCATAATAGCATCTTAAATGTGTTTTAGTAATGTTAAAGGAATGAAGCCTTACTAGATTTTATTAATAGTGTGGGAGGTGTTAGTAAGGGAAAATAATGCATTGCATTTTAAATGTTGATATGAGACAAAAAAGAATAAAAAGTGCTAAAGTTTTTATAATATCATAATACATAATGTTACAAATTATAAAACAACGACTTTGTATACGATATCATTAGTAAGCTTAAGGGTGTCTTAAATATTTACATTTCATTTATAGAAGTCTATAGGTGAGATGTAATTTCTAATAATGTCTCATTGTGCTTAAGGTAGAAAAAGGTTAATGTTGGGGGAAATGCAGTAGATGGGGATTTTATTGCATATTTTTACTTAAAAATGGAGGGATGACGATGTTTAAATTTACTCTAAAAAGATTTGGATATATGTTATTGACATTATTCATTGCATCATCAATAACATTTATGCTTATCCATGCTATGCCTGGAGATCCGCTTGCGGTTGCAGCAAGAAAGCTTCCAGAGCAAATAAAAGCTAACTACTATGCTAAATATGGATTAGATAAGCCACTTTTGACTCAATACGGATTATTTGTTAAGAATGCTGTCAAAGGAGATTTAGGACAATCTCTAGCATCTCCAGGAAGAGATATTACAGAGACTATTATGAGACATGCACCTATTTCAGCACGAATTGGAGGACAAGGTCTTATACTGGGAGTTACAATAGGTATCTTATTAGGTATTGTAGCAGCATTTAAAAGAGGAAAATGGCCAGATTATTTAGTAATGTTCATAGCTATAGTTGGTATATCTGTACCAAGTTTTGTTGTAGCATCACTACTACAATTCTTCTTCACAGTTAAATTAAGATGGTTGCCAACAACGGGGTGGGGCGAGTTTAAGCATACTATATTACCTACCATAGCATTAAGTTTAGCTCCTATAGCTACTTATGCAAGATATATGAGAGCTAACTGTTTGGATGTTATTGGACAAGATTATATAATAACAGCTAAGGCTAAAGGGGTTTCTAATGTTAGTTTAGTATTTAAGCATGTTATAAGAAATGCTATTTTACCAGCTATTACCCTTCTAGGACCACAAGTTGCTGGTATATTTACAGGTTCCTTCGTAGTTGAAAGTATATTTTCAATACCGGGACTTGGACAATATTTCGTATCAGCAATTACAGATAGAGATTATACTATGATAATGGGACAATCGATATTTGTATCAGCATTATTTATAGTTGCATTATTCTTAGTAGATATAATCTATGGATTAGTTGACCCAAGAATAAGAGTATCAAGCGGAAAGCGTTAGGAGGGATAAGTATGGCAGAATTTTCAAAAGAAAAATTTCAAATTATAGGTTGTGATAACCTAGATTCAGAGGGAATACTTAGACCTAGTATGACCTACTGGCAAGATGCGTGGAGAAGACTTAAAAAGAATAAAGTTGCGATGCTTTCGTTGGTGTTATTAGGATTACTTACATTGATGACAATAATAGGACCTATGATAAGTAATTTTGAATATCAAGCTACAAATAATGATATGATAAATATAAAACCAAACGCAACATATTGGTTTGGAACAGATAGTTTAGGTAGAGATTTGTTTACAAGAGTTTGGATAGGTGGTAGAATATCTATCGCTATAGGGTTAATTGGAGCTGTTATCGACACTGTTGTAGGAACAATTTATGGTGGTATATCTGGATATCTTGGTGGAATTGCTGATGATATCATGATGAGAATACTAGAAATTTTAGTTAGTATTCCATACCTAGTATTGGTTATACTTATCAGAGTTATTATGGATGGGGGTAGCATGATGCCACTTATTATAGCTATGACCATCACAGGATGGTGCTATATGGCTAGACTTGTAAGGGGTCAACTTTTGCAAATTAAAGAACAAGAATATGTACTTGCTGCAAAAGCACTAGGAGCAAATGCTTCAAGAGTAATAGCAAAACACTTAGTGCCAAATACTTTAGGCGTTATGATTGTTGCTATAACATTCGATATACCATCATTTATATTTGCAGAAGCTTTCTTAAGTTTCTTAGGAATAGGTGTTCAATCACCAATGACAAGTTGGGGAGCTCTTGCTGCAGCAGGACAACAGACCATAATGTTCTACGCTTATCAATTAATTTTCCCTGCCTTAGCGATTTCGTTAACAATGTTATCTTTTAATTTATTAGGTGATGGTTTAAGAGACGCACTAGATCCTAAATTACGTCAATAAGGGGGGAATGGCAAATGGAAAGAATTTTAGATATAGAAAATTTACAAGTTTCATTTCATACCTATGCAGGTGAAGTAAAAGCAGTAAGAGGTGTAGATTTTCATCTTGATAAGGGTGAAACTTTAGCTATAGTTGGAGAATCAGGTTGTGGAAAAACAGTTACATCAAAAGCTATAATGAGACTGTTACCGGAACCAATGCCAGCAGAAATTAAAAAAGATTCTAAAATCATTTTTGAGGGTAAAAATATTTTAGACATGAACGAGAAAGAATTAAGAAAATTAAGAGGATCAGATATATCTATGATATTCCAAGATCCTATGACTTCATTAAATCCTACAATGACAGTTGGTAAGCAAATTGCTGAGAGTTTAATAATTCATAGAGGTATGAATAAAGCTGAAGCTATGAAAGAAGCAATAAAAATGCTTGATCTTGTTAATATACCAAATGCTGATAAGAGAGCTCATCAATATCCGCATGAATTCTCAGGTGGTATGAGACAAAGAGCTATGATAGCTATAGCTCTTGCATGTAATCCTAAGATACTTATTGCGGACGAGCCAACCACTGCTCTAGATGTTACAATACAAGCTCAAATAATGGATCTTATAGGAGATCTTCAAAAGAAACTAGGAACTGCAGTTATACTTATTACTCACGATCTTGGAGTAGTAGCAGATACTGCGGATAGAATTCAAGTAATGTATGCGGGACAAGTTATCGAAAGAGGTACTGTAGAAGAAATATTTGCAAATCCACAACACCCTTATACATGGGCATTACTTCAATCAGTGCCAAGACTTGAGACAAAAAATAAGGATACGCTTTACGCTTTAAATGGTACTCCGCCAGACTTAGTTAAACCACCAGTTGGATGTCCCTTTGCTGCAAGATGTGAATATTGTATGCAAATATGTTTAGAGGAAATGCCAGAAGTAACTAATGTAGAGAACGATCACCAAGTGTTGTGTTGGTTAAAGCACCCAATGGCACCTAAGGTTGAAGTTCCAGAAGCGTTAAGAAGAGGTGAATAAGATGGCTGAATCAAATAAAAAAGAAGTTTTAATTGAAGTAAAGAATCTTAAAAAATATTTCGAAGTTGGTAGGAATGCAACACTTAAGGCAGTAGATGACGTTAGCTTTAACATATTTAAAGGTGAAACATTAGGTCTTGTTGGAGAATCAGGTTGTGGTAAAACAACTTGTGGAAGAACTGTAATGGGACTTTATGGAGCTACAGGTGGTGAAATATTATTTGATGGAGATGATATTAGTAAATACGATAAAAAACAGAAAAAAGAATTTACTAGAAGAGCTCAAATAATATTCCAAGATCCTTATGCATCGCTAAACCCAAGGATGACTGTTGGAGATATTATTGGGGAAGGAATAGATATTCATAATCTTCACAAAGGTAATGAAAGACAAGCTAGAATTTATGAATTACTACAATTAGTAGGACTAAATAAAGAGCACGCATCTAGATTCCCTCATGAGTTTTCAGGTGGACAAAGACAGAGAATAGGAATAGCGAGAGCTCTTGCTATAGAACCGGACTTCATAGTTTGTGATGAGCCTATATCTGCTCTAGATGTATCTATTCAAGCGCAGGTTGTTAACTTGTTGATAAAATTGCAAAATGAGTTAGGATTAACATATTTATTTATAGCCCATGATCTATCAATGGTTAAACATATATCTGATAGAGTTGGAGTTATGTATTTAGGAACTATGGTTGAACTTACTAGTAGTAAGGATTTATATGATAAGCCATTACATCCATATACTCAAGCGTTATTATCAGCGATTCCAATTCCTGATCCTGATGCAACTAAGAAAAAAGCAAGAATACCTTTAGAGGGAGAAGTGCCAAGCCCAATAAATCCTAAACCTGGTTGTAGATTTGCACCTAGATGTAGATATGCAAAACCTATATGTAGTGAAAAAACTCCTGAGTTTAGAGAAATTGAGCCAAATCACTTTGCTGCATGTCATATATTATAATTTAAATAGAAAAATAAGAGTGCTAAAGCGCTCTTATTTTTTTATTTAAAAACTTAGTAAAATCATGTTTTTAATAACTGTATTTCCCAACAAAGATTTTTATCCAATGACTATCGGCTTTATTCAATTATTGAATTTTATTACCAGGTATATAAATTTCTATATCTTTTAATAATAATATAAAAGGAGGTGATATATGATTGTTTAGTGATAAAGAGTATATTAAATTTAATTGAGTATTATTTAAAGAAAATACAGAAAAAAGAATATTGCCCAAAAATATAATTCATATATCTTCTTTTAATGATTGAATCATGAAAAAAACTACAAATTACGACAAATAAAAATATAAAACCTTAAAGATAAGACGTATCAATGATAATAGAATGAATAGGAATTCTTGAATTTATAATATTTTGTTGAAATATAGGGAATTTTATATAAAAAATAAAGGCAATAATTCATATAATTGAATAAAATTAAAATTACAATGTCTTAAGTGGAAGCAGTGAGCGTTGACATTGTCGTAAAAAGAGTGTACTATAAATATAAATAAAAGTTATGAGGAAATGTGTAGAAATATGCACAATGAATAACGCAAAGATGAGCAGAGTTTAGAAAGAAAATTTTTAATTTTTGAACTAAACCAAATTATTTTAAGGGGGATTACTTATGAAGAGTAAAAAAATACTAGCATCATTATTAGCATTATCTATGATAACATCAGTGATATTAGTTGGGTGTGGTAAAGGTGAAGAAAAGGGTGCAGGAACTGCTACCAATGGGGAAGCGGATGCTGAACAATATTTAAATATGCTTTTACAATCTGAACCAAAAACAATTGACCAATCTAAATCAAGTGATTCGTATTCTTCACAAATTCTTGCAAACTGTCAGGAATCTTTAACAAGAATTGTGCAAGATGAAAATGGTAAAGATAAAATTGAAAAGGGTATAGCTGAAAGTTGGGAAACTTCAGATGATAAATTAACTTGGACATTTAAATTAAGAGATGCCAAATGGAGTGATGGTAAACCGGTTACTGCAGAACAGTTTGTATATGGTATTACTAGAACTCTAGATCAAAATACTGCATCACCATATGCTTTCCTATTATATCCTATAGCTAACGCTGTAGAATTCAACTCTGGTAAAGCTAAGGCAGAAGATTTAGGTGTTAAAGCTATAGATGAAAAAACTGTTGAGTTTACACTAGCGTCACCATGTGCATACTTCCTTGATTTAACATACTTTAAAGTAATGCAACCACAAAGAGAAGATATAGTAAAAGAACACGGTGATAAATATGGTTCAGAAGCTAATAGTATGGTATATTGTGGACCGTTTATGATATCTGAATGGGTACATAATAATAAAGTAGAATTTGTTAAGAATCCTGAATATTGGGATGCTGAAAATGTAAAACTTGATAAAGTTACAATGAAAATAATAAAAGAAGAGTCTGCAAGAATGAATGAGTTGCTTAATGGTTCATTGGATATGGCTACAGTAGTTAAACCAGAATGGATAGAAAAATTTGATTCTACTGGTGAATATGAATCCAAAAAAGGATATGATGGTTCAACTACATATACTTTCTTTAACCTTAAAGATAAATTATTCAGTAATGCTAAGGTAAGAAAAGCATTTATAGTAGCAGAAGATAGAGAAAATAAAATCAAGACTTTAAGAAAAGGTCTTGGCGAACCTGCTCTAGGATTTGTACCAAAGTCTGTACAAATAGGTGGAGAAGAATATAGAACAAAAGTAAATGAATTACCAGTTCAAAAATTAATGGATGAAAACACAGATCCAAAAGCATTATTAATAGAAGGTATGAAGGAACTAGGGCTTGGAGAAGATCCATCTAAAATAACTATTAGTTACTTACAATCAGGTACTGATGCAGTAGCTAAAGAGTACGCTGAATTCCAACAACAAGTTTATACAAAAAAACTTGGAATTAATGTTAAAGTTGATTTTGTTGAGTGGGCACAATTCCAAGAAAGAACTGATAATTTTGATTATCAAGTTGCAGGTATGGCATGGACTGGAGACTATAATGACCCTAACACATATTTAGATTTATGGACATCAACAGCTGGAGTTGTACCAACAGGCTGGTCAAATCCTAAGTATGATGAACTTATAACTAAAGCAGGAAAAAGTGATGATCCGAATGAAAGAGCTGAACTTTTCAAAGAAGCTGAAAGAATACTATTATATGAAGATGGTGTTGTAAGTCCTGAAGCTTGGAGATTCAAAAATACTTTTGTAAGAAAGTATGTTAAAAACTACACTGCTCCGTTATTCGGAACAATTGACTTAAAATATACTTATACTACTGGAAGAAAGTAATTTTATATTAAAATGAGAGAAAGTGAAGCAAATAATGAATGCTTCACTTTTTTATATGTTTTGATGTTTTTGCCTATAAAAGTGGGTTTTATAAGGGGATTCTAATTTAATGTATTAAAAAAAATAGGGGAAAGAAGATAATATTATCTAAAATACTATAATGTATATAGTATATATGGGGATTAAATGAAAAAATTCGTATTACAAATTTCGAATTTAGATGCAACTAAAACTCGATTAACAAAGAAAAAAGCAGAAAAAAGAAAAATAAACAGACGAAAAAAGGTAAAATAAATTAAAAAATAAATTTTAATTTAAAAAATATTAATATTATTAATCAAAATTAGAGATTGTATTAACATTTCGTAAGATATTTGTATTTATATAATACAATAAGTCGAATTGAGGTAATCTTATAAATATTCAGATAATAGGTATTGCAATAGTGAAAGTGTTAATATATAATGAATTTAAATCAGATGGATATGACATTATATCTATTATATTGATGATTAATGAAGGGGGATTATTCATGAAAAGCAAAAAAATATTAGCTGCTTTACTAGCTGTATCTATGGTAACTTCTGTTGCTTTAGTAGGTTGTGGTAAAGATGACAAAAAAGATGAGGGCAAAGGTGGAGAGACTGCTGCTTCTGGAGATATGGATAAAGAACAGTATCTTAACTTATTATTAGCGTCAGAACCGAAAACAATTGACCAATCAAAATCAAGTGATTTGTATTCATCACAAGTTCTTGCAAACAGCCAAGAGGCTTTAACAAGAATTATCCAAGATGAGACTGGAAAAGATAAAATTATAGAAGGTATAGCAGAAAGCTGGACACCTAATGATGATAAGTCAGTTTGGACATTCAAGTTAAGAGATGCTAAATGGAGTGATGGAAAACCGATTACTGCAAAAGACTTCATTTATGGTATTACTAGAACTTTAGATCAAAATACTGCATCACCATATGCATTCTTATTATACCCAATCAAAAATGCTTCAGAATTTAACTCAGGTAAAGCTAAAGCAGAAGATTTAGGTGTTAAAGCTGTAGATGAGAAAACAATTGAGTTTACATTAAATTCACCATGTCCATATTTCTTAGATTTAACATATTTTAAAGTAATGCAACCTCAAAGAGAAGACATAGTAAAACAACATGGAGATAAATATGGTACTGAAGCAAGTACAATGGTATATAGTGGACCATTCATAATCTCTGAATGGGTACACAACAATAAGGTTGAATTTACTAAAAATCCAGAATATTGGGATGCTGAAAATGTAAAACTTGAAAAAGCTACAATGAAAATAATTAAAGAAGAATCTGCTAGAATGAATGAATTACTTAATGGTTCATTAGATATGGGAGCAGTTTCTAAACCGGAATGGATAGAAAAGTTTGATGCAACTGGTGAGTTTGAGGCTAAAAAAGGATATGATGGTTCTACTACTTATACTTTCTTTAACCATAAAGATAAATTATTTAGTAATGCTAAGGTAAGAAAAGCATTTATGGTAGCTGAAGATAGAGAAAATAAAATTAAAACTTTAAGAAAAGGTCTTGGAGAGCCAGCTATGTCTTTCGTACCTCCTAAAGTGCAAATAGGCGGGGAAGATTATAGAGATAAAGTAGGTGATACTCCAGTTAAGGATCTTATAGATGAAAATCCAGATCCAAAGGCTTTATTAATTGAAGGAATGAAGGAATTAGGACTTGGAGATGATCCATCTAAAATAACTATTAACTACTTAGAATCAGGTACTTCAGCTGAAAATAAGGTGTGGGCTGAATTCCAACAACGTGTTTATGAAGATAAACTTGGTGTAAAAGTAAAAGTTGATTATGTTGAATGGGCTCAATTCCAAGAAAGAACTGATAACTTTGATTATCAAGTAGCAGCTATGGCATGGGGTGGTGACTACAATGACCCTAACACATTCCTTGATTTCTGGGTAACTGGAGCTAACGTTGTAATGACAGGATGGTCAAATCCTAAATACGATAAGCTTATAGCTGATGCAGCAAAAACTGTAGATCCTGCAGAAAGAACCGAATTATTTAAACAAGCAGAAAGAATTTTATTATATGAAGATGCTGTTATAAGTCCAGAGTCTTGGAGATTTAAAAACACATATGTAAGAAAGTATGTTAAGAGTTACAGTGCTCCATTATTTGGAACAGTTGATTTAAAATACACTTACACTTCAGGTAGATAATAATATAAAATATTATTATAATTTTAAAAAGGCTATCTCATTTCTTTGAGATAGCCTTTTCTGTAGTTTTTAATAAATACAATAAAAACTGTGTTTAATTAGGTTCTTTAAGTAATTTAAACACAGTTTTATTTTATAATTCTATATTATGGTCTACCTTCTGTATACACTTCTTTTAAATCCAAAGATCCAAAGGTTGGAGAAGTATAATTTTTAACATAATTATATATATAAGTATTTTTGAATCTCCATGTAGTTGGACTACACACTGCCTCTTCATAAATAAAAATTTTTTCTGCTTCTTGGAATAACTTCTTTCTTGCTTCTTGATCCGAAGTAGTTCTAGCTTTTTGTATTAGCTCTTCATATTTATCGTTCTTCCATCCAGTTTTAACGGAGGCAGTATCATAAAGGAACATATCAAAATAAGTTAGTGGATCATTATAATCAGCAGTAACTGACATTCCTGCTAATTCATAATCCATATTATCTGTCCTATCGCAGAAAATTGCCCATTCCACATAATCTACATCAATGTTAACTCCTAATGTTTTATTATAATTCTCCTGAGAAAATTCTGCCATTTCTTTACTGTAAGAGCTAGTACCGGATTGAAGAAGTTTAATAGTATGTTTTGAAGGATCTGGATCTAAACCTTCTTCCTTTAAACCTTCTATAAGTAATTTTTTAGGGTCTGGATTTTCTTTTATTAGCTCGGTTACCGGATTAAAATCAGTAGCACTTCTAAATTCTTCCTCACCTACTTTAACTGATGGTGGAACCCAAGCTGTACAAGGTTCTGCTAAGTTTCTATACAATGCTGAAACTGCACCTTCACGGTCTTCGGCTATGAGAAAAGCTTTTCTTATTTTTGCATTTTTGAAGTATTTGTTTTCTTGGTTAAAAAAATTATAGCATATTGAAGTATCGTAACCTTTTTTGACTGTAAAATTTTGGGTTTCATTTAATTTGTTAATCCAATCCTTGGAACTTACATTAGCTAAATCTAAAGAACCATTAAATATTTCATTCATTCTAGCAGATTCTTCTTTAATTATTTTCATTGTAGCTTTTTCAAGTTTTACATTTTCAGCATCCCAATATTCAGGGTTTTTTACTAATTCAATTTTGTTGTTGTGTATCCATTCAGAGATTTTAAATGGACCAGTGAAGATTAAAGTGTCTGTATCTGAGCCATATTTATCTGAATGTTTTTCTATTAAGTCTTTTCTTTGAGGTTCCATTATTTTCAAGTAAGTCATATTTAAGAAATATGCACAAGGCGATTCTAATGTGATTTCTAAAGTATGATCATCAATGGCTTTTACACCAACTTCTTCTGCTTTTGCTTTACCAGCATTGAATTTAGCGGCATTTTTTATTGGATAAAGCAAATATCCCATTGGAGAAGCAACATTTGGATCTAATGTTCTAGTGATACCATACACAAACTGATCTGCAGTAACAGGTTGCCCATCACTCCATTTAGCATCTNNTTAAATGTCCAAGTTAAGCCATTTTCAGATTGAGTCCATTTATTAGACATTCCTTCTTTAACTAAGTCATTTCCATCTTCATCTACGCCTAATCTAGTTAAAGCCTCCATAGTATTAGTATGGATGTATGATGAATAGACATCGTAAGTTTTTGAAGGGTCTAGACTCTGTGGTTCTGCACCTAACAGTACATTGATATATTGATTTTCATCAATAGTGCCTTCTTTAGTTTTCTTAGAGTTCTCTGAATTGCTTGATCTACCACATCCAAGTATTATAGTTGATGCTATGGATAAAGTAAGAACACAAGCTAAGATATTTTTGCTTTTCATAAATATTTCCCCCTATTTATAATATGAAAATATTAGCAATGCTAATATAATTCTCTAATTAAAGAAGTGTGTCATATCAATGAAAATGACATAATATTAAAAACATTGTAAAAGCAATGTAAATTAAACTAAAAAATATTTATATTTAATTTGAATAAGGTTTATTAAAACTATAAATATACACTTCACAAATATGAAATACTGAGAAGTTAACAATTGCAAAATGAAATATAATTTACACTCATGATGAGGGTCGAGTTGATAATAGTGAAAAAATATTAATTCATGTGAAAATATATTAAATTGTATACTAAATATTTCACATTAAAATAATAATTAGATTTAATTCTTATAATAAATAATTATACATAAAAAGTTACTATATGTAAATATATTTATTTAAGTGAAAATATGTAACGAGATTAATTGTTTATTGTGATAATGCATAGGAAATGGATGGATAACTAATGTAGAATTTATAAAGGATATGAATAAAAAAAAGTCTATGGTAGAAAATATAGTTATTACATTAAAACTATATTTTAATAATGCGGAGGTAGAAGGTTGTGGGTAAGACTCCTATAAAAAAAGTGATAAAATCTAAATTGAAAGCTAATAAAGAATTAACGCCACAGGAGGCTTTAAGAGAGCAAATAAAATATGATATAGTAGAAGAATTAGGTTTAGCTGATAAAGTAAATGAATTTGGATGGAGCAGTTTAACTGCAGAAGAAACAGGGAGAATTGGAGGTATGATGACCAAAAAGAAAAAAGGTCTAAATATTCCTAAGAATGATGAGTTTTTTTAGTTTTATATAATATATTAATAATAACCAAGTTTAACTAAGACTTTGTTAGAATACTTAAGATAAATTATTCTAATTTAATGAAGAGATATAATTATAGCTTAGTACATGAATAAACATATATATGAGATTTGTTACATAGTCATAGAAGAATTCTTAGACAAAATAAAAAAAGTAATGTAAAATAAATAGGTGATTATATAGAAAAGATGGTGAACCTATGGACTGTTATAATGATTTTGCTGATATATACGATGAACTTATTAATGAAGATATCAATTATAGAGGTTGGGCAGAAAAAATTATTGAGATTTGCAAGCAATATAATGTTGGAAGAAGAGAATATTTAGATTTAGCTTGTGGTACAGGGAATTTTACCAAGTTAATTGGGGAAAACTTTATATTTACAACAGCTATAGATTTATCAGAGTATATGTTATCTATTGCAGATGAAAAATTAAAGGCAGAGGGAATTAAAGCTAAGGTTATGTGCCAAGATATATGTACCTTTAATCTTAAAAAGCAGTTTGATTTGATAACTTGTGGATTGGATTCTACTAATTATATAATTGAAGATAAAAAACTTCAATTATATTTTATGTCAGTTAATAAACACTTAAAGGATGATGGTATTTTTATTTTTGACATTAATACAGAGTACAAAATAAAAAATATATTAGGAAATAATAGCTTTAACTATGACAGAGAAGATGTGGTATATATTTGGGAAAATCAATTACAAGAGGATATTGTTGATATGTACTTAACCTTTTTTGTTAAAGAAGGACAAGTGTATCATAGATTTGATGAACATCACAGAGAGAAAGCCTATAGCGAGAGTAAAATAGAAAAGTTTATAAAAGAAGCAAACCTTGTCATAGAAAAAAAACTTAATTGCTATGAAGAAGTTGCCATAGGCGAGAATACAGAAAGAATAACCTATGTTTTGAGTAAGAAAGGATGTTAGAGTAATGAAAGATAAATTAATTAGAGCCACTGCAAAGGATGGTCAAGTAAGAATAATTGCAGCTATTACTACTGAATTAGTGAATGAAGCAACTAAAACTCATGAATGTATGCCAACAGCTTCAGCAGCATTAGGGAGAATGTTAACTGGTGGAGTTTTAATGGGTGCTATGCTAAAAAATGATACTGATAGTCTAACTATTCAAATAGATGGTGGTGGAGAAGCAAAAGGTGTTACTGTTACTGCTCATCATGATGGAAGTGTTAAAGGATATATAGGAAACCCAAAAGTGGATTTACCTTTAAATGAAAAAGGTAAATTAGAAGTTGGTGGTGCTATAGGTAAAAATGGATATCTAAAAGTAATTAAGGATATGGGGCTTAAAGAACCTTATGTAGGGCAAGTGCCTATATATACAGGAGAAGTAGGCGAAGATGTAGCGTATTACTTTACGGTATCTGAGCAAACACCATCTGCTGTTGCTTTAGGAGTATTGGTGGATACAGATTTATCTATAAAAGCTGCTGGGGGATTTATTATACAAATGATGCCAGGTGCATCAGAATTCTTAGCAGATGTTATAACTTATAGATTGGAAGAAGTTCCATCAGTAACGGCTATGATAGAAAAAGGAATGACTATAGAAGAAATATTAGAATTTATATTTGAAGATATGGATTTGAAAATATATGATGCTTTAGTACCAGCGTATAAATGCGACTGTTCTAGAGAAAGAGTTGAAAGAGTGCTGATTAGTATTGGTAAAGATGATTTACAAGAGATATATGATGAAGGCAAGACAGAAGAAATATTGTGCCATTTCTGTAATAAAACCTATGATTTTAAACCAGAAGATATTAAAAAAATATTAGAAGCTATTAACTAATTTCTATAATAAATTCTAAAAACCGTATTGACAATAAACTAAAAATTTAATATAATAGTCTTTGTTAAGACTTGGAAGATTTATTGATTTTTAAGCTTAGCAAAGATTATTTTTAATAATGGTGTTACAAATTTAAATTTTGGTCGCATAGCTCAGCTGGGAGAGCACCTGCCTTACAAGCAGGGGGTCACAGGTTCGATCCCTGTTGCGACCACCATATGGCCCAGTGGCTCAGTTGGTTAGAGTGCCGGCCTGTCACGCCGGAGGTCGAGGGTTCGAGTCCCTTCTGGGTCGCCAATAAATTCCAAAATTTGTGTCTGGCTCGATAGCTCAGTCGGTAGAGCAGAGGACTGAAAATCCTCGTGTCGCTGGTTCGATTCCTGCTCGAGCCACCATTATTACGCGGGAGTGGCTCAGTGGTAGAGCGTCACCTTGCCAAGGTGAACGTCGCGAGTTCGAATCTCGTCTTCCGCTCCAATATGGCGCTATAGCCAAGTGGTAAGGCAGAGGCCTGCAAAGCCTTTATCCCCAGTTCAAATCTGGGTGGCGCCTCCAAAAAAAGCAAGTAATTTATTTACTTGCTTTTTTATTTTGTACATAATATAAATAGGATTCTTAGAGAGATGCATTAAAATTAAATATTTAAAATTCATATTATAGTATTGTGTATAGATGATCTACTAAATATCTAAAAAGTATATGCTACCTCTATCAATTAGTTGAGAGTTGACTAAAGAAATAGGGGTTATGCCATGCTTATCTAAAAATCCTTTTATTAAATTCCCATGAGGATATAAATCTAAATCTCCATAAAAAACTATAGTTTTAGAATCTATCATACCGCAAGTTCCTCCAATAAAGCCATAATTCAAATGAGGTAAAAGAATGTCCCCTGGTGGAATTAATAGTACATCATATCCATAGTTATTTAATTCTTTGTAGATACATATATCAGAAGTTATGAAGGCTTTATTAGATAATACTACAGTAGAGCATTTAGTATAACCTTGATTAACATTTATTAAAGTCTTATGATGAATATTTTCTAATAAAGTTTTATCAGTACACCTTATATTATGCATAAAAAAATCAGGCGTGTTTACAGCATTAAGAATAATATCATTAGGATATTTATCAGTTAAAGTGCTAGTACTTCTTAATACTGTTAGATTTAGAGATTTTAGAGTTTCTTCAAAGATAGAAGAAGCATCTTTATGAATGATAATATTATTATTGTCTATGAAATGCATAAGAATATCAGGATGACCACATATAGCTGGATATAATGAATTACAAGATTCGCAAAGGATAACTTTACAATTTAAATTTTCTAAAGATAATAGCTCCTCGAAAGAAATTCTAAAGTCTACAAAAGCATATTTCAAAAATGTCACCACCTTAAGGTTAGTTGTTATAAATAATTAACATTTTAATATATACTTAACCATACTATCAAAACCATAGATTATCCTCAAACTTGCATAGATAGAACAAATAGTTAAATAGTTAAATAGTTAAATATATAGATATATATTTAAAAAGTTACGGATGTAACATTCATATCTATATTTTATAAAAAAATTTATTTACGGTGTAGTTGTCTAAAAAATAGAGCCTTTATTTAATTTAAGCAATATATTGATTTAAAAATAATATATCATATATGCTATAAAATTTGTAGAATAAATTGGATTTAATAAATTGTATATAGTAAAAAATAAAAACACATAATATACATAATATATTAAAGTGAAGTTCTGTATCTATAAAATTCTTAACATGAAGTGGGGTGATTGAATGCTACTGTTGACCATTGTAAATAATAGCTATAAGGATTATGTATTAAACCAAGTTAAGAGTATGAGCGAGTATTTAAGAGAGAAAAAGAAAAGTATAAATTTAAAAATTGAAAATGATGAATTCAATGAATGTATACATATATATTGGGAAGATGGTGATTACACTGAGGAAGAAGTTAAGAAATTATTTAACTATTATACAGCTAATATTTTATATGGTGTAATTATTAACGAATTTTTAGAAAAAAGGGTCAATAAACATTTGAATGAAACTTATAATTTTCTTAACTATAACGATATAAGTATTATAAAAAAGGATATATATAAAATTTTAAAAGAAGAAGTACCTATAGATGATACTGTTATATATTATATGAATAAGAAAAATAATATTTTAGATAGAATTATTAATTGTATAGAAGAAGGTAACGTATTAAATATTAAAGGGTTTATGGACTTTAGATCCAAGGAATTAATGCCGCAGATATATATGATAATAGAAAAAATTGTAGAAAGTTATATGATAGAAAAAGAGTATAATGAATTCATTAGTCTTTTAAAGTATTTTGTTGAGATACAAGAAAGTAAGGCTGAAAAAGTAGATTTGTATATTGGAAAAAGAGGAGATTCATATATACTCAGAGATGAATTTGGAAATAATATTATGGAAACCCTCTTGAATGAGATTTGTGAAAATAAAAATATAGTAGAAGTTAGTCAAGATGATTTAGTTATAAGTGGACTAATAACTATGTGCCCGAAAAAGATAGTAATACATTCTGCTAATAGATGTAAAAATAAGGAGCTAATTAATACTTTAGAGAAAGTTTTTGAAAATAGAATTTATCATTGTAATGGTTGTAATGAATGTTTAATGTTTAAAGAAATTATAGAAATACCTATTGACAATAATGTAAAGGTGTAGTAAGATTGATTGTGTTAGTGAAAAAGTAAATAACTAATTAACAAGTAGAAACTGCCGTTTCTCACCTTACAGTACTGCTAGTAAGGTAAAATTTTGGTTTACAATAATTGTAATAACAGGACGGCGTTTGCTGTCCTTTTTATTTTATATAAGATAAAAATATGTGGTTTAAAAGCCGGAGGTGAATGTTATCAGTAAAAGTAAAGATTTCATGATGAATGAAGAGATAAGAGACAAAGAAGTTAGAGTTATTAACTCAGACGGGGAAGCACTAGGAGTAATATCTACAAAAGAAGCATTAGAAATTGCATTACAAAAGGAATTAGATTTAGTTGTAGTATCTCCAAATGCAAAACCTATGGTATGCAAAATCATGGATTTTGGTAAGTTTGTTTATGAGCAACAAAAGAAGGAAAAAGAAGCTAAAAAGAAACAAAAAATCACTACTCTTAAAGAAATTAGACTAAGTGCTAGCATAGAAGAGCACGATATTGAGATAAAAGCTAATAATGCTAGAAAGTTCTTATTAGATGAAGACAAAGTTAAAGTTACTGTGAGATTTAGAGGAAGAGAAATTGAAAACTCACAAGTAGGACACAAGATATTAAACCTTTTTGTAAAAAAATTAGGCGATGTTTATGTTATTGAAAAGCCAGCTAGACAAGAAGGAAGAAATATGATAATGATATTAGCTCCAAAAAGAGCATAACCGAGAGGAGGACTTTACAATGCCAAAAATGAAAACACATAGAGGTGCAGCAAAGAGATTTAAAAAGACAGGAACAGGTAAGTTAAAAAGATCTAAAGCTTTTAGACGCCATATATTAACTAAGAAGAGCAGAAAGACTAAGAGAAATCTTAGAAAAACAGGGTATGTTTCAACTACTCAAGAAAAAATAATGAAGAAATTACTACCATACTTATAGTAGGAAGTTATCTAGGAGGTAAATATAATGGCAAGAGTAAAAAGAGCGATGAATAGTCGTAAAAAACATAAAAAAGTATTAAAACTTGCAAAAGGATACTACGGTGGAAAAAGCAAGTTATTTAAAACAGCTAATGAATCAGTAATAAGAGCATTAAGAAATGCTTATGTTGGAAGAAAATTAAAGAAAAGAGATTTCAGAAAACTATGGATAGCTAGAATAAATGCAGCTGCTAGAATGAATGATCTTTCTTATTCAAAATTCATGAATGGAATGAAACTTGCTGGAGTTGAAATAAACAGAAAAATGCTTTCTGAAATAGCAATCAACGATCCAAAAGCATTTGCTGAATTAGTAGAGGTTGCTAAGAAGCATTTATAAGATTAATTAAATATAAAAAATAAAAGCCAGAGGATGACTATGTCATGTCTCTGGATTTTGTTAGACTAAATTTTAATGTACATAATTATTTATTATTTTCATATAAGAAATAAAGATAATAAATAAAGGGATATATATAGTATAGAAATGTAGCCATTGCTACATTTTTATACTATATATATTTTAGTAAGGAAATGGGGAAACTATATATAAATATATAATCGTGATAAATATTTTTAAAAGTTTGAGGTGTTATCTATGCAGTTAAGATTAAGGGATATTCTAAGGCGTAAAAACTTTACTCCAGTCCAAATAATAGCTATGGGATTTGCAACTATAATATTTACAGGTGCCCTATTATTAAGCTTACCTATTGCTACTATAACAGGTGTAGGAACTCCATTTATAGATTGTATTTTCACATCAACTTCTGCAGTTTGTGTGACAGGATTAGTTACTGTAGATACTGGTACTTATTGGAGTTATTTTGGAAAAACAGTAATACTTATTTTAATACAAATTGGTGGTCTTGGATTTATGTCTTTTGCTACACTTTTATCGTTAATTATTGGCAAAAAAATAACTCTAAAAGAAAGATTAATTATAAGGGAATCATTAAATTCAACATCTCTTCAGGGAATAGTAAAATTAGCTAGATATATATTAGTTTTTACTTTTTCCATAGAATTTATAGGAGCATTGCTGCTTTCTTTTGAATTTATACCTGAGTTTGGAATTATTAAAGGTATATATTATAGTATATTTCATGCGGTTTCTGCATTTTGCAATGCTGGATTTGACCTCATGGGGAATTATGGTAGCTTAACTGCCTATAGTGATAATGCCTTGATAATACTTACCATATCTTCTTTAATAGTAATTGGTGGGTTAGGTTTCTATGCATGGAATGATATATTTAATTATAAACGTACTAAAAGATTAACACTTCAGACTAAACTAGTAATAGCTGTGAGTGCAGGATTGATTTTGTTTGGATTTATAATGTTTCTTGTATTTGAACTTTCTAATCCAGAAACTTTAAAGCCTATAGGTATTAAAGAAAAAGTGCTATCAGCATTCTTTGCATCGGTTTCACCAAGAACAGCAGGATTTAATTCTATAGATTTGACAAAGATGACTATGGCATCTACATTTTTAACCATAATGTTGATGTTTATTGGTGGTTCACCAGGATCAACGGCCGGGGGAATAAAAACTTCTACGGCTGGTGTGCTTTTTATGACAATACTATCAGTTATAAATGGAAGAGAAGATACAGAGTTATTTAAAAGAAAAATAAATAAAGAAACTGTATATAAGGCTTTAGCAGTGGTAGTAATAGCACTTGCGTTAGTGTTCACTACAACCATATTATTATCTATTACAGAAAGAGCATCAGGTGCTCCTTTTGAACATTATTTATTTGAAGCTACTTCAGCCTTTGGAACTGTTGGGTTAACATTAGGATTAACTCAAGAGCTTACTGCTATAGGTAAGGCTATAGTAGCACTAACTATGTATGCAGGTAGGGTTGGGCCACTTACATTAGTTGTAGCAATTTCTATAAGAAAAAGTAAAAGAGGAAATTCTATTAAGTATCCAGAAGATAAAATCTTAGTTGGATAAAGGGGGATATATTAATGAGTAAAAAACAATTTATAGTTATTGGGTTAGGCAGATTTGGAACCTCAGTAGCAGAGACTTTATATGCACTTGGTAATGATGTATTAGCTGTAGATATAGATGAAGAAGCAGTTCAAAACATTGCAGAGAGAGTTACTCATGCTGTTCAAGTAGATGCTAATGATGAAGTTAGTCTAAGAGCCCTTGGAATTGGTAACTTTGATGTAGCTATAATTAGTATTGGTTCTGATATTCAAGCTAATATTCTATCTACTCTTTTAGTTAAAGAAATGAATGTTAAGCATATTATAACTAAGGCTAATAATGCTATGCATGCAAAAGTTTTATATAAAATAGGTGCTAATAGAGTTATATTCCCAGAGAGAGATATGGGAATTAGAGTTGCTCATAACCTTTGTTCTTCTAATATACTTGATTATATAGAGTTATCCCCAGACTTTAGCATTGCAGAAATTGTTACCCCAAAGGAATGGGAAGGTCACTCTCTAAAAGACTTAGATTTAAGAGTAAGATACAGTGTAAATGTGGTAGCTATTAAAAGAGATGATAATATAGAGGTATCTCCAGCTGCGGATGAGGTTATACAGGAAGGCGATATAATAGTAGCCATAGGAGGAACTTCTGAGCTAAACGGAATTGAAAGTTTAGTTAGATAAGGAGACTTATAAGTGCAGGTTATAAAAAGTAAGGATAATAACACATTAAAAGAAATTAAAAAATTAAAAGAAAAAAAATATAGAGTTGAAAATAAAAAGTTTATTATAGAAGGATTTAGGTTTCTAGAAGAAGGTTTTAAATCAGATTTTATTATAGATAAACTTTTTATAAAGGAAAGCTCAGTTGATAAATTTAAAGAAAAATTTTCTTTTTATATTGATAAATATGAAGAAAAAATATTTATTATAAATGACAGTCTATTTAAGAACATTTCAGGTACAGAAAATTCTCAAGGGGTTTTAGCTGTACTTCAAATGAAAGAGGAAAATTTCAATAAAGAAGAAGGACTGTATATTCTAGCCGATAAGGTACAAGATCCAGGCAACTTAGGAACTATAATAAGAACATCTCATAGTGCTGGTTGTAGGGGAGTTATTTTAAGTAAAGATACAGTAGACTTATATAATGAAAAAACCTTAAGAGCTACTATGGGTTCCATATTTAATATTCCTATAATTTATGATGAAGATCTAGCTTTCACAAAAAGATTAATTAGTGAAGGATATAATTTAGTATGTAGTTCTCTTGATACAGAAAAAAACTTTTATGAAGTTAATCTAGTAGATAATGCAATAATAGCTGTAGGTAATGAAGGTAATGGTATTAGTGATGAAGTTATGAATTTAGCTACCTGTAAGGTTAAGATTCCCATGTTAGGAAATACAGAATCCTTAAATGTTGCTATAGCTGCATCTATTATGATATATGAAGGTGTAAGACAAAAGTTAAATAAAAAGTATTAATACTTGAAATTTTTATATATTATATGTATAATGTTTCTATCAAGTTAGGATTTAAATGTTTTTAAGTAAAATAATATCCAAACTAGTTTAGTAAAAATAAAATATTTATACAATGACGAAGAGAGTAGATATATATTTTATATAAGGGAGGAAGAGCCAAAGACTGAAAGCTGTTCTTATAGGATTATATCGAAGTTCACTTCTGAGTACTAATTATGAAGTAATAGTAGTAATTAGCGGCTATGGTCGATAGATTTACTAAGAGGAGTTTTAATAAAACTCAATTAGGGTGGTACCGCGGATTTTCCGTCCCTTTTTAGGGACGGTTTTTTTATGTCTATAAAGGAAAAACTTAATTTCAGAAACTATTATTTATACTTGAATTAAGTAGAAATTTCATTAATTATCAAGTGGAAATTTTTTCCAAAGAAAGTTTTAATCCATAATTTCAAATGAACTCATGAATTTTAGAAAGGAGCTTAGAATATGAAAGAACAATTAGAACAAATTAAAAAAGTTGCCCTAGAACAACTAAGTCAAGTAACAGATAAAGCTGAACTTGAAAATATTAGAGTAAAGTATCTAGGGAAAAAAGGAGAGCTTACTGCAATCTTAAGAGGTATGGGAAAGCTATCAGCAGAAGAAAGACCGGTGGTAGGTAAAATTGCTAATGAAGTAAGAGAAGAAATAGAAAGTGCCATTGATACAAAGGTAGTAGCTATTAGAAGTGCAGAAAAGACTGAAAAGTTAAATAGTGAAGTAATAGACATTTCTATGCCAGGAAAGAAACAAACTATGGGGAAAAAACATCCATTAAGTTTAACTCTTGATCAAGTAAATGATATATTTTTATCTATGGGTTTTTCTATAGAAGAAGGACCAGAAGTAGAATTTGATCATTATAATTTTGAAGCTTTAAATATACCTAAGGATCATCCAGCGAGAGGAGAACAAGATACTTTCTATATAAATGATAATATAGTATTAAGAACTCAGACATCTCCAATCCAGATAAGAACTATGGAAAATCAAAAGCCACCAATAAAGATGATTGCACCAGGAAAGGTATATCGTTCAGATGCTGTAGATGCAACTCACTCACCAATATTTTATCAAATTGAGGGATTAGTAGTGGCAGAAAATATTACCTTTGGAGACTTAAAGGGAACACTAGAAATGTTTATCCAAAAGATGTTTGGAGATGACATGAAGGTTAAATTTAGACCACACCACTTCCCATTTACAGAGCCATCAGCAGAGATGGATGCAACCTGCTTTGTATGTGGAGGTAAGGGATGTAAAGTTTGTAAAGGTAGTGGATGGATAGAGATTGTAGGCTGTGGTATGGTGCATCCACAAGTACTTAGAAATTGTGGAATTGATCCAGAAAAATATAGTGGTTTTGCTTTCGGATTTGGATTAGATAGGATTGTAATGTTAAAATACGGCATTGAAGATATTAGATTATTATATGAAAGTGATATGAGATTTTTAAATCAGTTTTAATAGATAAGGAGGAAGATTATGAAGTATCCAGTTAAATGGTTAAAAGACTATGTTGATATAAATGTTTCCCCTGTAGAACTTGCAGATGCATTAAATCTTTCAGGGTCTCATGTTGAAGAGGTTATACTTACAGGAGATGAAATTTCTAATGTAGTTACAGGAAAGATAACAAAAATAGAAAGACATCCAGATGCAGAAAAACTAGTTGTATGTGCAGTGGATATTAATAAAGAGGAAGAAATACAAATAGTAACTGCTGCTACAAATATGAAGGAGCAGGATATTATTCCAGTAGCACTACATGGAGCAATGCTACATGGAGGACTTAAGATTAAGAAAGGTAAATTAAGAGGAGTAGTGTCAAACGGTATGTTCTGCTCAGAAGAAGAGCTTGGAATTGCTGGGGATGAGCCAGTACATGGACTTATGATATTAACTGAAGATACACCTGTTGGAGTAGATATCAAGTCTGTAATACCTCTTGAAAGTGCTATTATTGACTTTGAAATAACTTCTAATAGAGCAGATTGCTTTAGTATAATTGGAATGGCAAGAGAAACAGCAGCTACTTTAGGGTTAATTTATAAAATGCCAAATCTTAAATATAGTGAAGAAGATAAAACAAGCATAGTTGATAATTACAAAGTAGAAATCAAGAGCTCACTATGTAGAAGATATATGGCTAAAGGACTTTCCAATATAAACATTCAGCCATCACCACAGTGGATGCAAGAAAGATTGTTAGAAGCTGATGTAAGACCTATCAATAATATTGTAGATATAACAAACTTTGTTATGTTAGAGATAGGTCAACCATTACATGCCTTTGATGCTAGAGATATAGTATCTAATACTATAGTAGTTGATACTGGAGAAGATGGAGAAAAATTTGTTACTTTAGACGAAGAGGAAAGAACTATAGATAGCTCTATGCTTTGTATAAAGGATGGCGATAAAACTATAGGACTTGCGGGAGTTATGGGAGGATTAAACTCAGAGGTTAAAGAAGATACTTCTATGATAGTCCTAGAAAGTGCAAATTTTAATGGTCTTAATATAAGAAATACATCTAAAAAGTTAGGACTTAGAACAGAAGCTTCAACTAAATTTGAGAAGGATTTAGATCCAAACCTATGTAAATTAGCTATAGATAGAGTATGTGCCCTAGTGGAAGAATTAGGTGCAGGTAAGGTTATGACTGGGGTTATAGATATATATAATGAAGTTAAAGAACCTCATATCTTAGAAGTTGATAGTAACTGGGTTAATAGATTCTTAGGTAGTAATATATCAAAAGAAGATATGAAAAGATATTTAGATGGATTGGATTTAAATACTGAAATTAAAGGTGATATTTTAGTTGTTAATTGTCCAACATTTAGAAGTGATTTAAATATAAAAGAGGATATAGCAGAGGAAATTGCTAGAATTCATGGATATAATAATTTTGAATCTACCCTTCCTCATTGTGAGGCTATAAAGTCTGGAAAATCAGATAAGCATAAGCTAGAAGATAAAATAATAGAAGCTTTAGTAGCTAGTGGAATAAATCAATCTATAAGTTATTCCTTTGTAAGTAATAAAATTTTTGATAAACTCTTAATTCCACAAGATAGTGAACTTAGAAATGTAGTTGAAATTAGAAATCCTCTAGGAGAAGATTTCAAGGTTATGAGAACTACTACTCTTGCATCAATGATGGAATCTTTAGCTAGAAACTATGTAAAGAGTAATGAAAGTGCAATGCTTTTTGAAATAGGTAAAGTATATATAAAAAATACTGATGGAGAGAAGTTGCCAGAAGAAAGAAATATTCTAACATTAGGAATGTATGGAGCGGGAGATTATTTAGAACTTAAAGGTGTGGTAGAAAATGTACTAGATACTTTAGGAATAGATAATGGAATTTTTATTAGAGAAAGTGAGAACCCTAGCTTCCATCCAGGAAAAACTGCTGCATTAAAACTTAGAAATAAAATTTCTGGAGTTTTAGGTGAAATTCATCCAGATGTAAGTGAAAATTATGGTATAGATACAAGATGTTTTGTTGCTGAATTAAATTTAGATATGTTAATGGAATGTGCTAAGATAGACAAAAAACATAAAGCACTTCCTAAATTCCCAGCAGTAACAAGAGATATTGCAGTTTTAGTAGATGATAGAGTTTTAGTACAAGAGATAGAAGACACCATTAAAAAGCAAGGTGGCGGCATCTTAGAAAGTGCTAAACTATTTGATGTTTATAAAGGAAGTCAAATTCCAGAAGGTAAGAAAAGTATAGCCTATGCTATAACCTATAGACATGCAGATAAAACTTTAACTGATACTGAAGTAAATAAGGTTCATGATAAGATTTTAAGAAGCCTAGAGCATAAGTTAGGTGCAGAATTAAGATAATTATTAATTATAATAAGTAGGTGTAAAGTTACATCTACTTATTTTTTATAGATTTTTGTGTTAAAAGAATAGTTTGCAATTTTAAATAGATTATAATCATAGTGAATACGGGAAAAAGCAAAGGTAATGTGTTTTAACATGACAATATGGTAAAATATTACAATATAATTATAAAATATGTACGTTAATATATTATATTTATATTTAATTAAGGTTTATGAAACATATTGTTGACAAGTATTTGGAATATTTATTAAATACCTTATTTAATAAATAGCTAATATATGTTAAAATGATTATAAGTTTATGCAGATGTAAATTTATAATTAAGAGGGTGTTTATGTGAGCATTATAACAGTTAAGATAAATGGAATGGAATATAACCTTAGAGGAGAAGAAAATGATGAATATCTACAAATGGTTGCTCAATATGTAGATAATAAAATAAATAGTCTAATGTTTAAGAATTCTAAAATAAGTCGTCCTGATGCTACTATTCTTGCAGCAATTAATTTAGGAGATGAGGTTTTTAAAAATAAAGAGGCCTGTGAAAGGGCAAATGAAAATTATAAAATGATTGCAAAGGAACAAAAAAATCTTATTTCCGAAGTAGAAGGACTAAAAAGAGATTTACAGGCTGCAAAAAAAGAAAATGAAGACTTAAGAAAAGTTAACACTTCGGATAAAGATGAAGAGATAGAAAAGCTAAAGGATGAGGTTACATATCTTAAAGAGCAATTAGAACTTATGGACCAAGTTGTTCAAGAGTTAAAAAAGGATAATAAAAAACAAATGACCTTTAACAAAAAGCTTCTATCTGAAAATAATAATTTAAGATATGACCAAATAGCTAGAGTAAGACAACTAGAGAAACTTAGTCAGGAGATTGAAGATAAAAATCTTAAGCTTATGAAAAATGGACAAGTTAATGTAAGAAAAAAGTAAAAGTTTAGGTGGTAATATTATATTTATGTATTATCACCTATTTTTATTTTAGGATAATTAGCTATATTTATGAACTAAATATAATTTTATTCTTTAATATTGTGATAATTAAAATTTTATAGGCATAGGTATTAGGTAAAACCATAATTCTTAGGGGGATTATACATGAAAGTTTTGCTGTGTGCTAGAAGTAATTATATAAATTTAAGTTCAGGAGATACTATTATAATATTTAAAATATACACTTTTTTAAAAGAGAAAGGGGTAAATGTAGATATATGTGGAGCCAATGAAGAGGCTAATTATGATGATTATGATATAGTACATCTATTTGATATTAAAAATATATTTGATGCTTATAAACATTTTAAATTAGCTAGTAATAGTAAATGTAATATAGTAGTATCACCTATGTATTTTAATATGGAGAAGTTTTTCGAATATAGTAATAATGTGGAACGAAAAAATCTATGGAATAATTGCAAACCTTATAAGGAATTAATTTTGAAGAAAAGTAAAATCATATTTTGCAATAGTATATACGAAAAGTCTTTAATAACCATGGATTTCATTACAAAGGGAGATATTAAAGTTGTTTATAATGGAGTAGATATAAATTATGATGAGGTTCCTTTATATAATTTTAAGGAGAGATATAATTTAGATAATTATATATTGTGTGTAGGAAGAATTTGTGAAGTGAAAAATCAATTAGAATTGAGCAAGATATGTAATAAAATAGGAATAGATTTAGTACTAGTTGGAACGGCAGCAGAGGAGTGCTACTTAAAAGAATGTTTAGCTTATCCCACTACCCATTACTTAGGATTTATGAATGACTATGATTTGTATAATGCATACACCTTTTCCAGTGCTCACGTATTAGCTAGTTTTTCAGAAGTTACAAGTTTATCATCCCTTAAGGCAGCAGCTTATGGATGTAACATAGTGGTTACGGAGGAAGGGGCTTCAAAGGAATATTTTAAGGATATGGCAATATATTGTGATCCGTATAATCATAATAGTATAAAATTAGCAGTAGAGAAAAGTAGGGCACAAAGAAAAAATAATAAACTAAAAGAATATATAAGATATAATTACAACTTGAAGAATATGTTAGAAGGCATATATGAGGGATATTTAAAATTAATGAATTAAGATGTATAGGGGCTAACCAATAAAAAGGTATTAGCTCCTATTATTTTTTACAGTTTGTAACAAAGAGAATTGTGATATAATAATCCATGAGAAGTAAAAAATAATTACTAATAAAATAAGTATGACTTTTTTTATATAGAATAAAGACATTTCTTGTTGATAGGAGTTGAGAACATATGGATAAAATAGAATTATTAGCGCCGGGTGGAAGTAAAGAAAGCATATATGCTGCTGTTCAAGGTGGTGCAGATGCTATATATATGGGCGGGAGTAAGTTTTCTGCTAGAGCATATGCAAATAATTTTAATGAAGAAGAATTAGTAGAAGTAGTGAATTATTGTCATTTATATAATGTTAAAGTATATATAGCCTTTAATACTGTGATAAAAGAAGACGAGTTAGATGAAGCTTTAGAGTATGGGAAGTTTTTATATAAAATTGGTGTAGATGCTATTATAACTCAAGATATGGGATTATTTAAAATTATAAAAGAAGCTATACCAGATTTTGAAATTCACGCATCCACACAAATGACTATACATAATGGAGAAGGGGCTATATTTTTAAAGAATGAGGGCTTTCAAAGAATAGTTTTATCAAGGGAATTAAGTCTAGATGAAATAAGATACATTTCAAAGGACTTAGATATAGAAACAGAAATATTTGTCCATGGAGCATTATGTATAAGTTATTCTGGACAATGTCTTATGAGTAGTATCATAGGAGGAAGAAGCGGAAATAGAGGAAGATGTGCTCAGCCCTGTAGATTACCTTATACTATAATAAAAAAATCTAGTGGAGAAAATAGAGAAGGGTATTTATTAAGTCCAAAGGATACTTGTACTATAGATGAAATTAATAGTTTAATTGAAAGTGGGACTTCATCATTAAAGATAGAAGGTAGAATGAAAAAACCTGAATATGTAAGTGGTGTTGTAACTACCTATAGAGAAGCTATAGATAGCGTGTATCATAACAAAAATTTTGAGATACCACCTAAAAAGGCCATGCTAAATCAATTATTTAATAGAGAAGGGTTTTCCAAGGCATATCTTAGAGGAAACATTGGAAGAGACATGATGGCATATAATTGCCCCAAAAATACAGGAGTATTTTTAGGCACCGTTGAAAAAGATTTAACCATACAGCTTCAAAAGGATATAAAGGCTCAGGATGGAGTTAGAACTGATAATAGTGGATTTACAATTACAAATATTTTAAATGGGAAAGAAAAGGTTAAAGAGGCCTTTAAAGGCCAAAAAGTGAAGCTTATGCCTACTAAATATAAGGTTGGAGATAAAGTATATGTAACTTCAGATACTGAACTTTTAACTAAACTTCAAAAAAATTATGAAGATATTTATTGTGTAAAGCTACCCTTAACTATAAAGGTTAGATTCGCTCCAGGAGAAAGATTTTATTTATCTACGGTTTATCAGGAAAAAGAATTTGAAGTCTATGGAGAAAATGTAGAGGTTGCAGCTAATAAGCCTATGAATAAGGAAGCCATAATTAAAAATCTCAATAAGTTAGGGGATACGCCTTTTAAACTAAAAAATATTGAATTTGAAACCTTTGAAGAAGGATTTTTAAGGGTATCATCTATAAATAGTGTAAGACGTAAGCTTATTGAAGATATAATGAAGTATGTTAAAATCCGTGATAAACGGCATTTGGAAGAAAAGGATTATAAAGAATTTAATAGGAATTCTAAGGAAGCTAAAGATATATTTAATGATGAGTATCTAATATGCGTTAAAACTTTAGAACAATTAAAAAGTGTATTAAGTTTTATAGGTGAAAATCCAGATATAACTCCAGCTATAGGAGTAGATTTATTTAAAAAGGGTGAAGGTTTAAATTTAGAAGGAGTAGATTATGAAAATTTATATATGATTGTTCCTAATATAATAAAAAGTGAATTTAATTTAGTTACTGAAGCTATAGAAAAGAATATTTCTAAAATTAAGGGGTTAATTACAGCTAATTTAGGTATAATAAATGTGTTTAAAAACAGGCTTAACATAATTGGAGATTATAAGTTAAATATTTTAAATAGTGAAAGCTATGATTTTTATAATAGGTATACAGATATATCAGCTTTAAGTGTAGAACTTAACAATAAAGAAATGTTCTCCATAGCTAAAAATATTAAAACTCCAGTGCAAGTAGTAGTTTATGGTAAGTATGAACTTATGGTAAGTGAATACTGTGTAATTGGTAGTACTTTTGGTAATAAGAGCTCTACTTCAAACTGTAATTTCAGATGTGACAAGGATAAGTTTGTATTAAGAGATAGGATGAATGAAGAGTTTCTGGTTACTACGGATAAATATTGTAGAAGCCACATATATAATACATTACCTGTAAATACAGTTCCATTCATTAAGGAATTAAGGAAAAATAATATTAACAATTATAGAGTTGACTTTATAGATGAAGATTGTAATCAGGTTTTAAAGGTGATGAAATATATATTTAAAGATGAAGATGTAGATTTAGGAAAAACTACAAAAGGACATTATAAGAGGGGAATTGAATAGAAAGTAGGGGATAAGAAATGAATGAAAAGACCTTTAAAGTACTTGAATATTATAAAATCAAGGAAATATTAAAAAAGTATACAGTTACAAAAGCAGGGAAAGATTTAATTGATAATTTGAAACCATATAACAATCTCTATGAAATCAAAGAACACTTAGAGGAGACCAAGGAAGCATTAATTTTATTAACTACAAAAAGTGCACCACCCTTTGAAGGAATATATGATGTTAGGGAAGCGCTTTTAAGAGCTAAGAAAAATTCTACACTTATGCCAGTAGAATTACTTAGAATTGGTAATATGCTTAAAAGTTCTAGAAATTTTAAGGAATATGTACAGAGTAAGGACGAGGAAACAACTTATAGAGTTTTAGAAGATATAATAGCAGGTATAGTTCCCTTTAAGAATATTGAAGATGAAATCTTTAGAGCTATTATTGGAGAAGATGAAATTGCAGATAGAGCTAGTGAAACTTTATTTATAATTAGAAAGAAACTAAAAGATAAAAGTTCTTCCATTAAAGACAGAGTTAACAGCATGGTTAGAACCTACTCAAAATATCTTCAAGAAAGTCTTTATACCGTAAGAGGAGATAGATATGTACTTCCTGTAAGATCTGAGTACAAAGAACAGGTTAAGGGTTTGATCCATGACCAGAGCGGTACAGGTGCTACATTATTTATAGAGCCTATGGGACTAGTAGATCTTAATAATGAAATAAGAGAACTTAGAAATAAAGAAAAGGCAGAAATAAATAGAATTCTTAAGGAACTTACCTTAAAAATTGCAGGTAACATTGATGTTATAGAGAATAATGGAAGTATTATATGGGAATTAGATTTTATATTTGCAAAAGCTAAATATGCCAATGAATTAAATTGTATATGTCCAGAGGTAAATGATAAAGGAATTATAGATTTAATAGAGGCTAGGCATCCTTTAATAGACCAAAAGGTAGTAGTACCAAGTACTATTTATCTTGGTAGAGAGTTTACTTCTTTAGTTATTACAGGTCCTAATACAGGAGGTAAAACTGTAACACTAAAAACTGTAGGCTTAATAGAGCTCATGGCTATGAGTGGAATGATGATTCCTGCAAGAGCAGGTTCAGCGGTTAGTGTATTCTCAAATATATTTGCTGATATTGGTGATGAACAAAGTATAGAACAAAGTTTATCTACTTTCTCATCTCATATGACTAATATAGTAAATATTATTAATGAGGCAGATGAAAATACTTTAGCACTTTTTGATGAGCTTGGTTCAGGAACAGACCCAACGGAGGGTGCAGCCCTTGCGATGAGCATTTTGGATAATTTAAGGGATAGAAATACAAAAATAGTAGCAACTACCCACTATAGTGAACTTAAAGGTTATGCTTTAAAAACTGTTGGAGTAGAAAATGGCTCTGTAGAATTCGATGTTGAAACTTTAAGACCAACTTATAATTTACTTATAGGTGTGCCAGGTAAATCTAATGCCTTTGAAATATCAAGAAGGCTTGGTCTTCCAGAGTATATTATAAATAGTGCTAAAGAAAATATTTCTACAGAGAGCTTAAAGTTTGAAGAGTTAATACAAAATCTTCAGCAAAAGAGCATTAAAGCAGAAAATGATGCTAGGAAGGCAGAAGGTTTAAAAGCAGAAGCAGAAAAGTTAAAAAATAAATATGAAGAAAAGTTATATAAGTTCGAAAATGTTAGAGAAAAAGCTATCTATGAAGCACAACGAGAAGCTAAAGAGCTTATTAAAGCTGCTAAGGAAGAAGCTGATTCCATTGTGAAAAATATAAGAGACCTTGAAAAATTAGGCTATTCTTCAGAAGCAAGAACTAAAATAGAGAATGAAAGAAAGAAGATAAAGGATTCTCTTGATAACATGGAAGAAAAATTAAGTAGAAAAGAAGAGCCTAAGGGAGAAGGATTAACTTCTGTAACTGAAGGACAGGAGGTATATCTTCCATCTTTAAATCAAAATGTTATAGTAGTATCCCAGGTCGATAATAAGGGAGAGGTTCAAGTTCAAGCTGGAATAATGAAAATCTCTGTAAAGATTAGGGATTTAAGGAAGGGAAAAGTGTCTAATGAAGATAAGAAAAAAGCTAAGGTTCAAAGAAGAGAAGCTAAGCTTAATCTAAAAGCAGTATCATCTTCAGTAGACTTAAGGGGAATGGATTCTCAAGAGGCTATTTACACCACAGATAAGTATTTAGATGAAGCTTATCTTGGTGGTCTTGGTGAAGTTACAGTAATTCATGGTAAAGGAACAGGAGTACTTAAGAGTTCTATCACTGATTTATTAAAACATCATCCCCATGTAAAAAGCTATAGACTTGGTAATTATGGAGAAGGTGGAACAGGAGTTACTGTGGTTGAGTTAAAGTGATACTAGAGTATAGGGGTTGACGAAATGATTTTAGTAAGTGGATGTCTTTGTGGTATTAACTGCAAATATGACGGTAACAATAATTTAAATGAAAAAGTTCTTGAACTTTTAAGACAAGGGAAGGCTATACCAGTATGTCCAGAGCAACTTGGAGGACAGGCGACTCCTAGAGAAGCACATGAGATTGTAAACGGTGATGGGGCTATGGTTATAGATGGAAAATGTAGGGTTTTAGGAAGAGATGTAAGTGATGATGTAACTGCTGAATTTATTAAAGGTGCAGAAGAAACATTAAATATAGCTAGAGAGTTAAAAATTGATACAGCTATTTTAAAGGCAAGGAGTCCATCATGTGGCAAAGGAATTATATATGATGGTACTTTTTCAGGTGGTAAAAAAACGGGTAATGGAGTAACTGCAGAGCTTTTAATTAGAAATAATATAAAGATTTATACTGAAGATGAATTAGATAAATTCTTTGAGGAAAATAATATTTAATTTTTAGTTAGGTGGGGATTTTATGAATTATAGTGATGTTAGAAAAGAAGCTAGAGTTAATTTAAATAATAGCTGTAAAGTCTGTAATGTATGCAATGGAATTGTTTGTGCAGGAGAAGTCCCAGGTATGGGTGGAAAAGGTACTGGAAATGCATTTACAGAAAACATTAGAGCTCTTGAAAGATATAAGCTTAATATGCGCGTAATTCACGATGCTAAGGATCCAGATACAGCTATTGAGATTTTTGGTAAGAAGTTAGATATACCAGTTTTTGCAGCTCCAGTTTCAGGAACTACTCTTAACATGGGAGGAAAGTATTCTGAAGAAGAGTATATTTCTTGGGTTATTGGAGGTACTTTAGATGCAGGTATATATCCAATGGTAGGAGACACAGCAGTAGATACATTTTTAACAACTAATTTAAAAGTGTTAAATGAGTTTAATGGTCAAGGTATTGTATTTATAAAACCGTGGGAAAATAAAAACATAATTGAAAAGATAAAATTAGCTGAAGAGTCAGGAGCATTTGCCGTAGGAGTAGATATAGATGCTTGTGGACTTATAACTTTAGCTCTTCATGGGAAGCCAGTAATGCCTAAAGGAGTAAAGGAAATAAAGGAATTAGTTAATAGTACTAAACTTCCATTTATACTAAAGGGAATTATGACAGTAGATGAAGCATTACTTGCAGTAGAAGCAGGTGTAGATGCTATAGTAGTTTCTAACCATGGAGGTAGAGTTTTAGATGAAACTCCAGGTGTAGCAGATGTCCTTGAAGATATTGCAAAAGTAGTGAAGGGCAAAGTTAAGGTTTTAGCTGATGGAGGAGTAAGAACAGGAGTAGATGTACTTAAATTTCTAGCTCTTGGTGCAGATGCTGTATTAATAGGAAGACCTTTTGTAACTTCATCCTTTGGTGGGAAAAGAGAAGGTGTAAAAACTTATGTTGATGGATTAAAGGGAGAGTTAAAATCTGGTATGGTACTTACAGGATGTAAAGATGTAGGGAGTATAGATAAGAGAATTATATTCCAAAGAAAATAATGGGATAAGTAAAGTTTTTTAATATAATAAAAATTTTTAATAAATATCTTAAGTTGCCTAATTTAAGATATTTATTTTTATTAATTTTAAATAGAAAATACACTATTACACTTTAGCAGTTAAAATTGACTCGGGAAGAATTACACATTATACTTAAAAGTAAGAAAATATAAAATATTATAAAAAAAGTGTTGGATTCCTACTACTTATTTCAATTTTTTCAGTAAACCTATACATAAGGAGTGAAAATATGGTTAAAAGTTTAGAAGAATTGTTAGAATTGGCAAAGAAAAAAGAAAAGAAAACTATGGCAGTAGCTGTAGCACAAGACAGTGTTGTTCTAGAAGCAGTGATAAAGGCAGTGGACATGGGTATCATAAATGCTATATTAGTTGGAAATGAAGATGAAATTAAAACTATAGCAAAAGATTCTAATATAGACTTATCTAGAGTAAGAATAATTAATGAGGGTGACATAACTAAGGCTGCAGCAAAGGCTGTGGAATTGGTTACGAAGGGCGAGGCTAATTATGTAATGAAAGGGTTGCTTGGAACTTCAGATTTATTAAAAGCTGTACTTAATAAGGAAGCAAATCTAAGAACAAATAATATACTATCTCATGTAATGGTATATGATATAAAATCTTATGATAAGCTATTACTTCTTACTGATGGAGGAATGGTGCCATATCCAGAGTTAAAAGATAAAATAGGAATAATAAAAAATGCAGTAACAGTGGCAAAAGCACTAGAGATAGATATGCCAAAGGTAGCACCAATTTGCGCTGTAGAAGTGGTTAATCCATCAATGCAGGCAACTTTAGATGCAGCAGCTCTTTCAGCAATGAATAAGAGAGGACAAATAAAAGGATGCATAATAGATGGACCACTGGGACTTGATAATGCTATATCTAAGGAAGCAGCTCACCATAAAGGAATTGTAAGTGACGTAGCTGGAGAAGTGGATATACTTCTTGTACCTAATATTGAAGCTGGAAACTTTCTAGGAAAGTCTATGACTTATTTTGCTGGTGCTGAAAGTGCTGGAGTAATTTCAGGCGCAAAATGTCCTGTAGTATTAGTTTCTAGAGCTGATAGTGCAAGGTCCAAGCTTTATTCAATAGCATTAGGTAGTATTTTAGTGTAAACAATTATTGGGGGAATGATTGAGTAGGATAGTTAATTAATTTTAAAAAGATAAATTGTAATGGGGGAATGAGAATATGAAAAAGGTTATAATGACTGGTAATGAAGCCATCGCTAGAGGTGCCTATGAATCTGGATGTCATGTAGCATCAGCTTATCCAGGGACACCTAGTACAGAAATATTAGAGAACTTTGCATTATATGAAGGTGTATATGCAGAATGGGCACCAAATGAAAAGGTTGGTTTTGAAGTAGCATCAGGTGCATCTATTGGGGGAGCAAGAGTGCTTACTACAATGAAGCATGTAGGACTTAATGTGGCTGCTGATCCATTATTTACTATGGCATATGAAGGCGTTAATGGAGGTTTTGTAGTTGTAACTGCTGATGATCCAGGAATGCATTCTTCTCAAAATGAGCAAGATAACAGATTTTATGCTCCTCATGCTAAGATTGCAATGGTAGAGCCATCAAACTCACAAGAATGCATTGACTTTATGAAGGAAGCTTATGAAATAAGTGAAAAATTTGATACATTAGTTCTATTTAGGGTTACAACTAGAATATCACACTCTAAAACTGTAGTAGAGGTTGGAGATAAACAAGCTGTAGAAGTAAAACCATATGAAAAAAATATTAAAAAATATATAATGACTCCAGGTCATTCAAAAATTAAACACTATGAAGTAGAAGAGAGGTTAGAGAAGCTAAGACAATATTCTAATACTACAAAGCTTAATAAAATGGAAATGGGCAATACAAAGATAGGTATAATTACTAGTGGTATTTCTTATGAATATTGTAGAGAAGTTTTTGGAGATAATGCATCATACCTAAAGATAGGTTTCTCTTACCCATTACCAGATGAAATGATTAAAGAGTTTGCATCTAAGGTAGAAAAATTATATGTAGTAGAAGAGAATGACCCATACTTAGAAAATTCAGTTAAAGCTTTAGGAATTAGCTGCATAGGTAAGGAAGTTATTCCTATATGTGAAGAACTAAATCCAGACATTATTAGAAGAGGTATTTTAGGAGAAGAAAATAAAATAACTTATACAGCAGACACTAATCCACCTTCTAGACCACCAGTTCTATGTCCAGGATGTCCTCACAGAGGAATATTCTATGCAGTATCAAAACATAAGGATGTAATAGCTTCTGGAGATATTGGATGCTATACCCTTGGTATGAATGCACCACTTAGTGTAACTGACACTGTAATTTGCATGGGTGCCTCTATATCAGCTGGTGTAGGACTGGAAAGAGCTAGTATAGTAGCTAATAGAGAAGATAAAAAGGTATTTGCATTTATTGGAGATTCAACTTTCTTCCATTCAGGAGTAACTGGATTAATCGAAAGTGTTTATAACAATACACCAATAGTAACTGTAATTCTTGATAATAGAATCACAGGAATGACAGGGCACCAAGAAAATCCAGGAACAGGTAAAACCCTTCAAAATAGAGAAGCTCCAATGGTAGATATTGAAGCTTTAGTCCTTGCATGTGGTATTAAAAAGGAAAATATAAAGGTAGTAGATCCATATAAAATAGAAGAAACTTCAAAGGCTGTAAAAGAAGCTCATGATAGCACAGAACCTTTTGTAATTATTACAAAACAACCTTGTGCTTTGATAAAAGATGTATTAAAGAAAAGAGCTAACTTAAAGTGTAAAGTTGATGTAGAAAAATGTAAGAAGTGTAAAATGTGCTTAAAAACAGGATGTCCAGCATTGAAATTCCAAAATGGTGTAGTGGAAATAGATGAAAGCATGTGTAATGGTTGTGAAATATGTAAGCAAGTTTGTCCATTTGATGCTATAGAAAAGGTTGGTGAATAATATGAAGGAAGTAAAAAGTATATTATTTATAGGTGTAGGAGGACAAGGAACTATCCTAGCTTCAAAAATATTATCTGAAGGCTTATTAAGAAATGGCTATGACGTTAAAATGTCTGAGGTTCATGGAATGGCTCAAAGAGGAGGAAGTGTTACTACTCAAGTTAGATTTGGAGAAAAAGTATATTCTCCGTTAATAGAAAAAGGAAAAGCTGATGCCATAGTTGCTTTTGAAAAAAGTGAAGCACTAAGAGCACTACCTTATTTAAAAGAAGGTGGACATTTAATAGTAAATGATTATGAAATTCATCCTGTACCAGTACTAATAGGACTAGAAAAATATCCAGAGGGTGTAAATGAAGCACTAAGATCTACAGCGGAAAATACAGTTATAATTAAAGCTGCAGAAATTGCAAAGGATCTAGGTAATATGAAAGCACAAAATGTTGTATTACTAGGAGCGCTACTTAAAGCCCTAGATATAAAGGATGTAAATTGGGAAGAGGTTGTAGCTTCATTAGTGCCAGCAAAGGCTGTAGAGTTAAATAAGAAAGCTTTAGCTGCAGGAATGGAAGTATAGAGAAAAATCTGAAGAGTTAATTTCATGGTTGAAGCTTGTTCATTATAAGGTTTAGAATAAGTTTCTATAAAATATTAGCTTTACTCTATTATATAGAGATAAAGCTAATATTTTTTATATAAGCAATAAATTTATATGATTTTCATTATTTTCTGATATAATATATTATAATAAAAGTCTGGAAAGTACATCTATGATAATAAGAATATATTAAGTTTAGTGGTTACTATTCATAATTATATAAGTAAATTTACTATGGGAGGATAATTAATGGGAATATACAAAGCACCAAATTCAGAAGAAAAAAAAGCTATAAAAAAATATAGTAAGTTATTTGAAGATATTAAGATATCTGAGCCAGCTCTATTTTTGGGAAATACATATAAAGAGGTAATATTTGAAAAGAAAGGTATTGCCAGCTTAATTGGTAAGAAAAAGGGATATATATATATTGATGCAAATAATAAAGTAGTAGAAGATGAGAAAACAATAATGAGACTAGGAAGAATATTCTTTTTTATGGAAGCATTCTTAAATGATGATAATGGTAGTATAATTAAGGCTCTTCAAAATGAAGAAGAAGTAGAAAAAAATAAAACTGATTTGGAATTAATGATGAAAGGCTTTGAAATCATTGAGAAAATGAATAAAAAATATGATATTGAACATAAGGAAGTTGAAAAGGTTAAAGATATATTATCAAAGCTAATAGAACTTAGAGCTAAAACTAACTTGAAATTACAAGGTTTTCTTAAGATAGTACAGGAAGAAACATCAAAACAGAAATACTTTGATGAAAATATTATTGAAGCATGTATGCCAGCATATAAAGAAGTGATGGCATGTAATTATGAAAAGGTCATACTTATAGCTAAAGGAGCTTCAAGTTATAATTGCTTAAAAAAGGCTGCAGAGAAAGTAAGGAAAAAATATACTATAAGATTTAATATATCTTATACAGATCCATTAATGAAGGTAAACTATATGATGGGTTATTTTGAAAGTTTAATTAGAGCTTATGAAAGCATTATTAACATGTCTTATAATCAGTATGCAAAAAGTATAGTAAATTCAGGAAAAACCAATGCTGAATTTAAATTATTAGAGTTAAGAAATAAGAAAAAAAACTAACAAGGCATTACAATTAAAGATTAATAAAAATAATTAAAGGTATGTATCTGAGAGATATCATACCTTTAATTATTATAATATAATATAAAATTCACATTTATTATTCAACGTTAATAAATACTGCATCCTCATCTTTAACTACATTTATATACTCAACTTCAGGATCTTCAGTACCTTGAACATAAAGACCAGTATCTTTTAGTTGTTGCACATAATCTACAATTTCTTGTGTAATTTTTTCTCCTGGGCATAGTACAGGTATTCCTGGTGGATATGCCATTAGGAATTCACCACTAATCATGCCTACGCTATTTTTAATTCTAACAGAAGTTTTAACGCTGTTGAAGGCTTCGTTAGGAATTTGTATTTGCTCAGGAATGGAAGGGATGTCTATGAAGTCTGCTTTAGCAGTACCCTTGCCATAATAGTCATCACTGATTTCCCTTAAAGCTCTTAAGAGTCTTTCCATGCCCTCTTCAGTATCACCAAAAGAACCTACAATAAG
Organism: Clostridium sp. UBA7503; assembly: GCF_002477055.1. NCBI lineage: Bacteria > Bacillati > Bacillota > Clostridia > Eubacteriales > Clostridiaceae > Clostridium > Clostridium sp. UBA7503. The sequence continues at coordinate 87,197 of NZ_DLNT01000041.1, read as the reverse complement.
AACATTATATAAATCTGAAAGTTCCATTTGAATATGATACTTGTTTGCTAAAATCATATCCAAATCATAACCAGTTATACCTAAATCTCTACAAGTTATTGTGATTTTTGTTGGATCAAAGGCATATGATCCAGGAACTCCCAAGATTTCTTCACCAAAGCAATAGAAACCAGGAATTTTATTAACTTCATCTCTAACATAATTAGAAAGTTCTATTGTTTTATCTAGTAATTCTTCTCCAGCTAATGCAATTTGTCTTCTAGCAGTATCTAATGAAGCCATTAGAATATAAGAAGGCGAAGTTGTATGCATTAAGTTTAAAACCTGTTTTACCCTTGGAATACTTACTCGTTTAGAGTTAACTTGAAGTAGAGAACCTTGAGTTAAAGCACCAATAATTTTATGAGTACTTTGAGCACAAATATCAGCACCAGCTTCCATGGCAGACATAGGTAAATTTTTATTAAAGTTTAAATGCGGTCCATGAGCCTCATCAACTATTAAAGGAATATCATATTCATGAACGATATCTGCAATTTGCTGAATGTCTGTAGATACACCATAATAGGTTGGATTGATTATAAGAACAGCTTTAGCATCCTTATTAGCTTCCAATGTAGTTCTTACTGTTTCAGGTGTAACTCCATTTGCAATTCCTATTTTTTTATCTAACTCCGGTTGCATATATACAGGGATAGCACCAGCTAAGATAATTCCTCCAGTAATGGATTTATGAACATTCCTAGGAACTATTATTTTGTCCCCAGCACCGACTACAGAAAGAATCATTGCTTGAATAGCGCCGGATGTTCCATGAACAGAGAAAAAGCACGCATCCGAACCGTAGGCATCAGCAGCTAATTCTTGAGCCTTTTTTATAGGACCTGTTGGATGATGATAACTATCTACTAGTTTAAAAACTGTAACGTCAATTTTAAAGGGATTTTCGCCCATGAAGTTTTTAAAATCTATGTCTACTCCAACACCTTTTTTATGCCCAGGAACATGGAATGGAAGAGTGTCTCTATTCACATATTCCATTAAGGCATCAAATAATGGGGTTTCATTTTGGTTTAACTTATACAATTCCATACCCTCTTTCTAATTTATAAAGTATAGAGATATCAATAATATAATTTAATGACCTCCCTATAATAATTTTACTCCAAATATAATATTTATAAAGTTATAAAACAAATTTATTATAGAATAATATTAGTATCAATGCAATAAGATTTTAGTTTATAATTAAATATTTATAATGTTTTACTTATTATATGAGTTATAAGATTATAAATGTATAATAAAGCATATAAATTTTATGTGCTTATTAAATTGTGTTATATAAAATATAAAAAAATTACGAAAATATTACTTTATACAAAAAACAGATGATTAAAAATAAAATAAATGGTAATATAGTTTAGTGGAATAAATTATTAAATATAGAATAGTAAGAAGGTGCATTATGAGTAATGAAAATTATTTTTTAGAAAAACTTGAGAAAATGCTATTTCTTGAAATAAAAAAAAGTAGCAAAATAAACGAATATGTGTTTAAAGATAATATATATCTACCAGTAAATTCAGATAAAATAGTTTCCAAAACTAAAGAAGGAGATGATTTATCTAATATTCCTGTTAATTTTTTTATAGAGGGAATTTTTTATGCATTAGGAGCAGATAAAAACTTTAAATTTAATCATGTATATAAGGAAATAATAAAATCCATTCCTAATAGTGTTAATTATATAAAAGGAAAAATATTTGAGAATATTAAAAATGAAAGGTATGAAGATGGGTATATATTATTAAAAGGATTATTGGAAATTGAAGTTACAACAGATAATTTGAATAAAGCTTTTATTTTAATTGATGGAATGAGAAAAAATAATCTTGTTTTTAAAGAAGAAATTATTAAGCTTATTGAACTTGGGAAAGAGATTAAGGATTATCCACAACCCTATTATTATTCAGCCTTAGTAAGTTATGAAGATAAAGATTTTGAAAAAGCTCATTTTAATATTAAACAATATATATCATTGGGAGGAAATATAAGTGAAGAGGTTGAGGTATTAAAAGAAAATCTAGATATAATCAATTCTTTTGATAAGGGCAAAGAACTTGTATATGAAGAGCCAAAGAAAGCTTTAGAAGTGTTATTACCACTAATAGATGTATTAGGGGATAGTGCCGAAATATTTTATTATATTGCAATTTCTTATAGAATTTTACAAAACTATGAAAAAGCTATATACTATTTAAATGAAGCATTATCTATAGATAGTAACTATGTTCAGGTGTTTAATGAAATGGGAATAAACTATGCTTGCTTGAATGATTTTGAAACCGCAATTAAGTATTTAAGGAAAGTATTTGAGGTTACTAAATCTATAGAAGTATGCACTAATTTAATAATGTGTTATATAAATATTAAGGATTTTAATCAAGCAAAAATACATTTAGATATAGCTAAAAAATTAGATCCAGAGGATGAAATTGTAAAAGAACTTGAAGAGACATTAGGATAATCAAATAAATAAGAATGTATCAATATAATAATATAAATAATTAAATAACATTTTATGAATAACTTTGAATGGAATTGTGTTTATATGTAAAAAACAGTATAATAACTGTGATAAACTTTTGAAATCTGCTGTTAAAACACATTGACCTATTTGATTACCATAATTGATTTAGGAAGTGAAATTATGAAAAAAGAAAATAAAATTATAGTTTTAGATGTAATTCTTGTCATAGTAAGTTTATATTTGGCTTTACTTCTAAAATTTGACTTTAGGATTCAACCTGATTATATAGAGTTTTTTTTACTATCAATAATTCCAGTTGTAGTATTAACTATTTTATTTAACATTATATTCAAGTTGTATAGTAATATTTGGAAATATGCATCTGTTGAGGAACTATTGTCTATAGTCTATTCTATGACAGCTTCTAATATAGCATTTATAATATATGGATATTTTATAAGCCATACTATGTTAAAAAGTAGATTTTTCAGATTCCCTATTACAGTTCATATTATATTTTGGTTATTAAGCGTCATAAGCTTAGGTGGAGTTAGATTTTTATATAGAATCATGGAGAATAACGGGACATATAAAGGGCAAATTAATAAAATAAAGAACTTATTAATTATAGGTGCGGGAGATGCTGGAGCTATACTCATAAAAGAAATAAAAAATAATAGTACCTTGCACTATAAAATTGTAGGTTTGATTGATGATAATGTCAATAAGATAGGTAAGAGAATTCATGGAGTAAAGGTTGTAGGAGATAGAAATAAGATTATATCCTTTTGTAAGCAAAACAAAGTTGATGAAATAATGCTTGCAATGCCATCAGTGGATAAGAATACTAAGAAAGAAATTTTAGATATATGTAAGCAGGTAACAAAAAATATTAAAACCATGCCAGGTATTTATAAAATTATTGATGATAGCATAAATGTAAATCATATGAGAAATGTAAACATTGATGATTTATTAGGAAGAGAATCAATAAAACTAAAATCAGAACATATAGATAGATATATAAAAAATAAAACAATACTAGTTACTGGTGGTGGTGGAAGTATTGGGTCTGAAATTATTCGACAAATAGCAAAATTCTCACCTAAGAAAATAGTAATTCTTGATATATATGAGAATAATGCTTATGATCTAGAAATGGAATTTAACAGAAACTATCCGAAAATAAATAAACAAGTAATTATTGCTTCTGTAAGAGATATGATAAGAATAGATCAAATATTTCATGAGCACAGACCAGAAGTGGTATTCCATGCAGCAGCCCATAAACATGTACCACTAATGGAGGGAAATGCAGGAGATGCTATCAAAAATAATATTTTAGGTACATATAATGTAGCTAAATGCTGTGATAAATATAATGTTAAAAAGTTTGTTTTAATTAGTACAGATAAGGCAGTAAATCCAACTAATGTAATGGGAGCAACTAAAAGATTTTGTGAACTTATAATTCAAGCTTTTAATGAAGTTAGTAAAACAGATTATGTAGCAGTTAGATTTGGAAATGTTCTTGGAAGTAATGGTTCAGTAATACCACTGTTTAAAAAACAAATTGAAAAGGGTGGACCAGTAACAGTAACCCATCCAGAAATAACAAGGTTCTTTATGACTATTCCTGAGGCAGCTCAATTAGTTATTCAAGCTGGTGGTCTTGCAGATGGTGGAGAGATATTTGTATTAGATATGGGTAAACCGGTTAAAATGGTTGATTTAGCAAGAGATTTAATAACACTATCTGGATACAAGCCAGATGTAGATATTAAAATAGAATATGTGGGATTAAGACCAGGAGAAAAGTTGTATGAAGAACTTTTAATGGATGAAGTAGCACTTACATCTACAGAGCACAATAAAATTTTTGTAGAAAAACCTAAAGATGCTACTATAGAATTTATTGAAGAAGCTATAAAACAGTTTAGAAATGTAGATAATATGACTAAAGAGGAAATAATAAAATTGCTTGAAGAAAAAGTTCCTACATATAAAAGAAAGAAAGACTAAGATATGTAACGAATTGTGTAATGTAATAAATTACTAATGGGAGGAACAATTATGAGTCAATTAAAGGAAGAATTATTATTAAAATTAAAGAATAAAACAGCTAAACTAGGTGTAGTAGGTCTTGGATATGTAGGACTTCCTCTAGCAGTAGAAAAAGCTAAGGCGGGATATGAAGTTATAGGATTTGATGTTCAAGATAAAAAAGTTGCTATGGTTAACAATGGAGAAAATTATATAGGTGATATAGTAGATAATGACTTATCAGCCCTTGTTAAAGCAGGTAAGCTAAAAGCAACTACGAATTTTAGTTTCATAGAAGAAATAGATACAGTATGTATAGCTGTACCAACACCTCTTGATCTTTATAAACAGCCGGACTTATCATATGTAGTTAATTCAACAAAAGATGTAGCAAAATACTTAAAGCGCGGAATGCTTATAGTTCTTGAGAGCACAACCTATCCCGGAACAACGGATGAAGTTATAAAACCAATTCTTGAAGAAAGTGGATTGAAATGTGGAGAGGATTTCTTTTTAGCATTTTCACCAGAAAGAGTAGATCCTGGTAATAAGGAATATAATACTAAAAATACACCTAAGGTTGTAGGTGGATGTACACCAGATTGTACTGAGGTTGCAGGAACTTTATACAGATGTGTATTAGATGGAGAAATTATGGAGGTATCTTCACCATCAGTAGCTGAGATGGAAAAAATTCTTGAAAATACCTTTAGAAATATAAATATAGCATTAGCTAATGAAATGGCAATATTGTGTAATAAAATGGAGATTGACATTTGGGAAGTTATTGAAGCTGCAAAAACTAAGCCTTATGGATTTATGCCATTCTATCCAGGTCCAGGTCTTGGTGGTCACTGTATACCACTAGATCCATTCTACTTAGAATGGAAGGCCAAAGAGTATGATTATCATACAAAACTTATAGAGACTTCAGGTATAATTAATGATTCTATGCCAGAATTTGTAGTTGGGAATGTGATGAAGCTTTTAAATGATCATAAAAAGGCATTAAATGGTTCAAAAGTACTTGTTATGGGTGCTGCTTATAAAAAAGATATAGATGATATGAGAGAATCACCAACATTGAAAGTACTTGAGATATTAGAGAAAAATGGTGCGAATATAATGGTTAATGATCCATATATCCAATCTTTCAAACATAAAGGTATCCAATATATATCAGTAGATTGGGAAAAAGAAATTGATAATGCTGATATAGTAATCATTACTACAGACCACAGTTGTTATGACTATGAATTAATGGTTGAAAAGGCTAAGCTCCTTTATGATACAAGAAATGCGACAAAGAATGTTAAAAAAAATAGAGATAAAATAAATAAACTTTAGTATATTTAGGAATTAGATTTAGATACAGTATAAAAAAGTACTGTATCTAAAAATTATGAGGAGAATTACTTATGAATGTATTGATAATATCACATATGTATCCTAATAGTTTTAATGAAAACAATGGTATATTTATACATAAACAAGTTGAAGCAATGCTAGAAGAATTTCCAGATATAAATGTGAAGGTTGTATCACCGGTACCATATACACCATTTTTATTATCATTAGTTTCACATAAATATAAGGGATATTATAATATCCCAAAGAAAGCTGTTTGGGATGGAATAGAAGTATATTATCCAAGAACTATATTTTTACCTAGAAATATAGACTTTAAATCAGATGGAAATAGAATTTATAAAGGAATAAAAAATACAGTAGAAAAGATATATGAGAATTTTAAGTTTGATATAATTCATGCCCATGTAGCTTTGCCAGATGGATATGGAGCTATGTTATTAAATAAATCTTATAATAAACCTTTGTTTGTAACTATTCATGGTCAAGATATGAATTATACGGTTAACTTTAGCAAGGCATGCAGAGATAATGTAATGAAAGTTTTAGAAGCTTCATATAAGTGTATTTTTGTAAGTGATAAGCTAAAGAATGATGCACTTAAATATTCTAAGTCGGGAAGAAACTATGTGGTAATTCCTAATGGAGTTAATGAAAAAGATATTTTAGTTGATAAAAATAAGCAAATACAAAAAGAATTTAAGAATAAAAAATATATTTTGACAGCAGGAAATCTTATTAAGACTAAAGGGATTAATTATATTATAGAGGCTTTTGCTAAAATTCATGGAAAATATGAAGATTTAGTTTTAGTTATTGTTGGACAAGGACAAGAAAGAGAAAATTTAAAAGAGCTTGCTAGGATTAGAGGCGTTGAGAATAAGGTAATTTTTAAAGGTAAAATACCTCATAAAGAATTAATGCAATATATGAATCAATGTTATTTTTTCGTTCTTCCAAGTTACAAAGAGGGATTTGGTGTAGTATATATTGAAGCAATGGCTCAAGAGAAAGTTGTTATTGGTTGTAAAGGTCAAGGCATAGAGGATGTAATTGAAGATAACTTAGATGGATTATTAGTGAATCCAAGAGATGTAGAAGATTTAGTAGTAAAGATGGAGTATATAATAAATAATGAGGACAAAAGAGAGCGTATGGCATTATTAGCTAAGAAAAAGGTTATGACTAAATTTACTTGGAAGAGAAGTGCTATAAGTCTAAAAGAAAAATATTTAGAGGCGTGTAAGTAAAGGAGAAGAGGTGGAATATATAGCATGAAAATATGTATACTAACCACGGGGCATAGTCCTTTTGATTCAAGAATATTCTATAAGCAAGCAAATTCTCTTAAAAAGATATGTGATGATATTACTATAATAGGTCCTTATGATAAGGAATTTGAGATAGTTTCAGGAATAAAGATAAAAGGTATACCTAAACCAAAAGATTTAAAAGGGAGATTTTTTATTTTAGATCTAATAATAGAAAAGGCAATAGAAGAAAGAGCGGATATATATCATTTTCATGATTTTGAAATTATATATAAAGCATTAAAAATAAAAAGAAAATTACCAAATTCAAAAATAATTTATGATGTTCATGAACATTATCCAGATATGGTTAGGATGTCAAAGAAGGTACCCAAACCTATACGAGCATTAACTACACTTATGGTAGATAAAAGTGAACTTTTTATATCAAAAAAGTTTGATTTTATAATTACAGCTGATGAAGCTGTTAAAGATAGGTTTAATGGCATTAGTAAGAGTGTTGAAGTAATACATAATTACACTCAATTTAATGCTATAAAAAACGATTTGATAAAAAAAGAATATGATATTATATATCAAGGTGGAATAACAATAGAGCGAGGCGCTCTACAAATATTAAAGGCAATTAAAATTTTAAAAAGTAATCCTAAGTATGAAAATATAAAGATGGTATTTGTAGGGCCTTTTGGGTATGCTAAATGTAAGGATATATTAATGAAATATATCAGTGATAATGATTTAGAAAGTAATATTATTTTTACTGGGAGAGTAGATCATGATATAGTTAGAGAATATATGTACAAATCAAAAATAGGACTTGTTCCACTATTACCTGAACCTAAATATTTTAAAAATATTCCCACAAAGCAATTTGAATATATGAGTTGTGGTATTCCCGTAATAGGAAGTTATATGCCTCCTATAAAGAGATATATAACAGCATATAATTCGGGCATTGTAATAAATCCTCTAGATGAGGTTGATATCGCTGAAAATATAGCAAAATTACTCATGGATGAAGATTTAATTAAGTGTATGGGGGATAATGGTATAAAGGCTATTTCAGAGGAATTTAATTGGAAACAAGAAGAAGAAAAGCTTATAAATATATATAAAGTTTTAGGAGGAATTAGTAATGAAGAATTTTAATGTAGCTGTTATTGGATGTGGAAGGATATCCTATAAAGGAATAGAGGCAATAGTAAATAATAAAGAAACATTAAAACTAGTAGCAACTTGTGACCCTGTTGAAGAAAAGGCAACAGCGAAAAAAGATGAATATATTGAAAAATTAGGTAAGGATGCAATAGTAAATACATATAAAGATTATAAAGAAATGTTAGAAAAAGAAGATATAGATATAGTGTATATAGTAACTGAAAGTGGATATCATCCAGAAATTGCTATAGATTGTATGAAAAAACATATTCATGTTATAGTTGAAAAACCAATGGCGTTATCAATTAAAGATGCTGATGAAATGATAGCTTGTGCTAAAGAAAATAATGTTAAATTATGTGTATCACATCAAAATAGATTTAATACTGCTATTCAAAAATTAAGAAGTGAAGTTGAAGCAAATAATTTTGGTAAGATGGTTAATGGAACAGCAAGAATACTTTGGAATAGAAATATGGGATATTATGAGCAAGCTCCTTGGAGAGGGACTTATGAACTTGATGGTGGAACATTAATGAATCAATGTATCCATAATATAGATTTACTACAATGGATGATGTGCTCAGATGTTGATACAGTATATGCTCAATGTGATACTTTCTTAAGGGATATTGATGCTGAAGATTTTGGAGCTATACTAATAAGATTCAAAAATGGTTCTATAGGAGTAATAGAAGGAAGTGCTTGTGTGTATCCTACGAACTTAGAGGAAACATTAAGTATTTTTGGGGAAAAGGCAGCTGTTTGCATAGGTGGTCTTGCGGTAAACAAAATTGAAACTTGGAGAATTGAAGGTTCAGAGGAAAGTGAAGAGGAAGTTTTGGCAGCACAAGAAGCAGATCCAGATAGTGTTTATGGATTTGGACATACTTTATTATTTAAAGATGTAGTAGATTCTATTATAGAAGATAGACAGCCACTAGTAAGTGGAGAGGAGGCTAAAAAACCTCTAGAAATAATATTAGCTGCTTACAAGTCTACAGCGACAGGAATGCCTGTTAAGTTTCCATTAGGGGATTTTTCTACTATGGATATGAAGGAAATGAAAAACAAGTAAGTGAGGGTTCACTGTGGGATATAAAAAAAATATAGCGAGTAATTTTCTTACCCAAATTAGTATATCAGTATTAGCTTTTTTAGTTAGTATTATAGTTTCTAGAGTATTGGGAACAGAGGGAAAAGGTATATCTGTATCATTTTTATTGTTTTTTCAAACAATAGGTCAATATGGACATTTTGGAATAACATATGCTACTCCATACTTTAGTAAGAAAACTGAATATACAAGTTTACAGGTGCTAAATAGTAATTTTACATACACAACAATTATATGTTTAATTATATCTCTAACCATAATATTAGGAAAAGGATTAGGGCTTATATTTACTCAATATAGTTATTTTATGGTTATATTAGGGGTATGTATTCTAACATTTACAATGATAGCTGAGTTTTTATCAACTTTTTATATTGCAGATGAAAGAATAGTCGAAGTAAATAAAATCAATTTAAATTCAAATATATTGAAATTAGGTACAATAATTATATTATGGATTACAAATACTTTAAATTTATATACTTATTTATTGATTATTTCATTTCCAGTAATATTTAATTCTATATTTTTAATTAAAAATTTAAAAGTTAATTTTAAATTTGTTTTAAATAAAATATTAATCAAGAAAGAATTAAAATTTGGATTAACAATATATTTAGCTACTCTATTTATATTCATGAACTATAAAATTGATCAATTTTTTATAGATTTTATGCTTGGAAAATCACAACTTGGAATTTACTCTACAGCTGTATCATTAGCAGAGTTGTTATTTATGATTCCAAGTAGTGTATCCAGTGCCATATTGGGAAGACTTTATAATATGAGTAATAATAACGAAAATGAACGTAGGAGGCTTACAAGTAATACTATAAAAGTTACATTTTATATTACACTAGTATTAATGATAATAGGAATGTTTTGTACCACACTTATTCCAATTGTGTATGGAGAAGCATTTAGAGAAGCCAAAACTCCAACTATAATACTATTTATAGGAATTTTATTTGCATCTATAGGTAGGGTTTCTTCTTCATATTTTCAAAGCTCTGGTAAACCTAAAGTTCATTTATACATAACATTTGTAGTTTTTGCTGTTAATGTTGTATTTAATGCATGTTTAATACCTGTAATAGGAATAAATGGTGCTGCCATTGCTTCAAGTATTTCTTATGCAGTGTATGGTATAGTGTATGTGATTATATTTATCAAAAAAGAAAATTTTACATTTGAAGGGTTATTCTTATTTAATAAAGAAGAAATTAATTCAATAAAAGAAATGAAAAATAAAATATTTAAAAAATGATGGAGGTTTTATGTACAAAGTTTTAGATTATATAAAAAATAATAAAAAATCAATTTACATGTCAAGTATTATTGTTATTTTTGTAATACTATTATCAAGTATAGGAATTAATATTGCTAAAAATAGTAAAATCAATATAAAAAAGTATAGGAATGCTGAAGTTATACAAATTGAAGATAAAAAATTTGAAATGGCTGTGCGTAAGGAAATTAAAAAATATATAGGTGAAATTTATGACGTTGATATAAATTCTATTAAAGAATTAAATCTAAAGGATAAAGAAATAAAAAGTATTAAAGGGATAGAAAATTTTACATCCCTTAAGAATCTAGATTTGAGTTTAAATGAAATTAGTAATATAGAAGAAATAAAAGACTTATCTTATATAAAAAACTTAGATTTAAGTTATAATAAAATAGAGGATATTAGTTCTTTAAATGCTTTAAAAAATCTAGTTGAATTAAATTTAGCTGGTAACAATATAAAAAATATTACACCATTAGAAGGTTTAAATGGAATTGTCTCACTAAATTTAATGAAGAATAATATAAGCAATACAGATTCATTGGTAGGTTTAAATAACTTGAAAATATTAAATTTAGGAAACAATAGAGTTAATGATATAAAACCGTTAACTAAGATTATTAGTTTAATTAATTTGGATGTTTCTTACAATTATATGGTTGATTTTACAGGAGTGGAGAATTTGGTAAATCTTATAGAGCTAAAAGCTAATAGAAATGGAATTGAAAATATCAATTCATTAAAAGCCATTACTGGTTTGAATATATTGGAGCTTTCATATAATAATATTAGAAATTTAGAGTTTATTAAAGATAATTATAATCTTCAAGAATTAAATATTTCATATAATGATGTTGATAATTTAAATTCAATTAGAAACTTAGAGAAGCTACAAAAAATTAATCTTAGGTTTACAGAAGTTACAGATGTTTCTATATTAGCTGATTTAGAAAAAATGAATGAATTTTATTTAGATGATGAAGTAGATAGAATGCAAATAATGGAAATGAAGACAAGGTTTAGAAATGCTGATACTAAAACAAAAGAGTTTTTTGTAAATAGCATATATAATGATACTAAGTAAAGGAAGAAAATTATATGATTTTAAAGATATTATTAGTTGCATTTGGACTAACATTAAGTACCTACTTATTTAAAAAGGCAGCTGGAACTTTAAGTATAAGAAAACTTAATATAATTTCATACACATTTTATTTATTTGTGTTACAAACTTATATTGGGGCTAGTTTAGTTTTTTTAGGTGATAGGAAACACTATACAATGAACTATATATTACATGATAAAACAATAAGTACTACTTTTTTCTTTGTATTTCTTACTGCAATTTTATTGCCATTAATGATTATAGCTACACATAAGTTACTAAGAGTTGATATGGAAGAAGTTTATAATGCATATTTAGAAAAAGATACACAAGTGGACCATGAAAAAATTATCTTTTATATTGTACTATTAATAGCAAGTGTATGCGTTTTGATGATGATATTATTACTTATTAAAATTGGATATATTCCTCTTATAAAACTTTTACATGCGGAAGCTGGGTTTAATTTTAAAACAGAAAGAATTATAATTTCTAATACAGTTATAATCAATCAGTATGTAAAGAACATACTTATATTGTCGTTTATACCAGTTACATCATATATATCATTTGCTTATGCAGTAACTACAAAAAAAATAAGATGGATAGTATTATTTATTGTTTTATTTGGATCATCACTTATTGTAAAGACATATAACTTTGCAAAAACACCAGTAGTATTTTATTTATTCACATTTATTATATTATACATTTTAATTAATAATGGTATAAAAAGATTATATATGTATATTGTGGTAGGTGGATTATCGGGTATTATTGCATTAATGTATAAAGTAACAGGATATGTTTTAACGCTATCTATACATGATGGCCCAATAAGTAGGATAATTTTTACTCAAGTAGGAACATTAATTTATCATTTTGATTTATTTCCTAATTCCTTTCCATTTCTTATGGGAAGAAGTATGAGTGGAACAATTACCAATTTACTTGGATTAAATTTGCCACATATAAGGTCAGCTAAAATTGTTATGGCATTTTATGGTTCAAGAAATGTATTTGATGGAATTGCAGGAGTTATGAATGCATTTTTTATTGGAGAGGCATATGCTAATTTTGGAGTCATAGGGGTTTTAACTAGTATTGCTTATATGGGAATATTATTTGGATTAATATACTATATATTTGCAAAAAAAATAAGAAAAAGTGCTTTAAGTGTAGCATTGTTTGCTATATTAACAAGTGATTTAGCTTATGCTACTCAAGGTGGATTCTTTGATTTTATATATAGCTCTAATATAATACTTATAATATTATTATTTGTATTTATCAATTATTCAAGTAAATACTTATATAAATTTATTAATAATAACAGTTTGAATTAGTTGTATTAAAATATAATTATTGGTATATAATTAAAAAGAAAATTTATGATATATTTGGAAAGCAGGATTTATATATGAATAAATGTATAATATACTATCCATTCAAAATTAATAGGGATCATCCAAGTGCATCTAATATAAGACCAATTAATATAATTAAAGGGTTTGAAGATGCAGGCTACGAAGTATCCATTATAGAAGGAAATGGGAAAGAGAGAAAAAATATAATAAATAAAATAAAGATTGAAATAAGGAATGGTGAAAAATATGACTTTGTTTATATGGAAAGTTCTACAGAACCTACTTTACTTACAGAGTCGCACCATTTACCTACACATCCTTTTTTAGATTTTGGATTTCTTAAATTTTGCAAGAATCATAATATAAAAATAGGAGTATTTTATAGAGATATACATTGGAGATTTGACCAATATAAAAAGAGTGTTCCATGTATAAAGAAAATGGTTGCGTATACATTTTACTATTATGATTTAATTAAATATAGAAATATTATTGATGTGTTATATTTGCCATCCGAAGAAATGGAAAAATATATTCCTTTAAATTTAAAGAAACCTGTAATACCACTACCTTCAGGGTGTGAACAAAAATTATTAGACAATAGAGATCTAATAAAAGGTTCAACTATAAAATTACTATATGTAGGTGGATTAAGTAAAGAATTATACAATATAGAGATGATAGTTAAGGCTATCTATGAGAATGAAAAATTTGAATTAGATATATGTTGCAGATCCGATGATTGGGAAGCAAACAAAGATTATTATCAACAATATTTAAATAATAGAATACGTGTAATTCATAAAAGTGGAAGTGAGCTTGACGAGAAAGCGTTGAATGCGGATATTTTTTCCTTGGTAATAGAGCCCACAGCATATTGGGAGTTTGCCATGCCAATGAAGTTATTTTCATATATATCTTATAGAAAGCCAATATTAGGTATTAATAATACTGCTTGTGGAAAGTTTATAATTAATAATGGAATAGGATACACTACTGATTATAATTTTGAAAGTATAAAAAGTATATTAAATTATTTAGAAAAAAATTATCTTATAGAGTATAATGGTAAGTTGAAAAATTTAGAGGTTGCTTACAATAAAAATACATGGAAAGCAAGAGCAAGTGCAGTTATTAATAGTTTATACCAAAAGCAGACTTAAGATAGAAGGAGTAAATATGAGAATTTGTTATTTATCTGATGCAAATAGTGTACATACTAAGAAATGGTGTTCTTTTTTTAAAGATCTAGGATATGATATTCATGTAATATCCTTAAATAATGGAGATATACCTGGAGTAACAGTTCATAGCTTTAATATTGAGTCAGAAAAAGTAGAAAAAGAAAGTTTATTATATAAAGTTGAGTATTTTAAGTTTATTGCTAAGGTTAGAAAATTAGTGGAAAAAATTAAACCAGATATTCTACATGCTCATTATGCTACTAGCTATGGTTTTCTAGGTGGATTAACTGGATTTCATCCCTATATTATATCCGTATGGGGAAGTGATGTTTATGAATTTCCAAAGAAAAATATAATATGTAAAAAGTTCTTAGAGAAAAACTTATCAAGAGCAGATATAATTTTGTCTACTAGTAAAGCTATGGCAGAGGAGACTAAAAAATATACATATAAAGATATACAAATTACCCCCTTTGGAGTTGATATTAATATATTTAAACCATTTGATAGTAGATACAAAGAGAAAGAAAAAGTTATAATAGGTGCAATAAAAACTTTTGATATTAAATATGGTATAGAGTATTTAATTAGAGCTTTTGGTGAATTATGCTATAAATATCATAATATAGAGCTTCAATTGGCTGGAAGAGGCCCCTTAGAAGAAAGCTTGAAAAAACTGTGTAAAGAATTAAATATAGAGGATAGAGTAAAGTTTTTAGGATATATTGATCAAAAAAAAGTTGTAGAAAATTTTAATAAATTCGATATCGCAGTAATACCTTCTTTATTTGAAAGCTTTGGAGTTTCAGCAGTAGAAGCTCAAGCTTGTGGAACGCCTACTATCGTAACTAATACGGGAGGATTGCCAGAAGCTACGAGTCCTAACAATAGTAGTATAGTTGTTGAAACAAAAAATGTGAGTCAATTAAAAAATGCTATTGAAAAATTAATACTAGATAAAGAGTTAAGAAGAACAATGGGGGAGTATGGAAGAAAATTTGTTGTTGAAAATTATAATGTATTAGATAATTTTAATAATGTAAATAATATATATACTAGTGCTTTAGAACTTAGATAGTATAGGTTAATATTTTAGTTAAAGCATAGATTAGCATAGTAATACATTAAAAGAGATATTATTTTACTTTGCAAAAGAAAAAGATTTTACTTCATTTGATATAAATAGAAGACTAAACAGAGTTATACAATAAATTAATTATTTAGGACGTGAAAGTATGGAATTTACTAAAACAGTTTCTGTAGTAATACCCTGTAGAAATGAAAAAAAGTATATTGAAAAGTGTATTGATTCATTTTTAAAACAAACTTATCCAAAAAATTTATATGAAATATTGATATGTGATGGTATGTCTATAGATGGAAGTAGAGAAATAATAAAAAAGTATGAAAGTAATTATGAAAATGTAAAATTAATAGATAATAAAGAACTGACTGCACCTAAAGGTATGAATTGTGGGATAGAATACAGTAATTCTAACATAATAATAATTTTTGGATCCCATGCTTATGCTGATGAAAAATTTGTAGAGAACAATGTAAAGTTGTTGTATAAAGATATGGAAATAGGTTGTGTAGGTGGTCCAATAGAAACAGTAAGTGAGAATGAAGTTGGGCAAGCAATATCTCTTGCTATGAGCTCGCCTTTTGGCGTTGGAAATGCACTTTTTAGATATGCTCAACATGAAGTATTTGTTGATACTGTAGCTTTTGGAGGTTACAGGAAAGAAGTATTGAATGAAATAGGATATTTTGATGAGGAATTAGTTAGAAATCAAGATGATGAATTAAATTTTAGAGTGATAAAAAATGGATATAAAGTATTATTATCGCCATGTATTAAATCAGTTTACTATAGCAGAGGCTCTTTAAAAAAATTGTGGAAACAATATTATCAATATGGATTTTGGAAAGTTAGAGTTATGCAGAAGCATGGTAAAACTGCATCAATAAGACATTTAATCCCTATGATGTTTGTATTAGGAAATATTTTAGGTATTTTATTAAGTATGTTATTTAAGCCAATATTCTATATATGGATAAGTGTATTAGGAATATATATAATAAGTGATTTATTTGAATCCTTTAAAATTACAAAACAAAAAAGAAAATTATTCAAATATGTATCCATAATATTTCCTATATTACATATTAGTTATGGAATTGGATTTTTAGAAGGACTGATACATTTTTATTTATTTAAATCAAATAAAAATATAAGTAAAAATACAGAAATGTCAAGATAAGGAGAATTTATATGTATAAAAAAAGAGAAACTTTTTTACCTTATGCAGTGCCACTAATTGATGATGAAGATATAAATGAGGTTGTAGAAACATTAAAATCAGGCTGGGTAGCTAAAGGACCAAGAACTATAGAATTTGAAAAGAGATTTGCAGAATATACAGGCGCTAAATATGCTGTTGCTATGAATTCTGCTACAGCTGCATTACATATTGCTTTGATAGCTGGGGGAGTTAAACCAGGAGATGAAGTTATAACAACTCCAATTACTTTTGCAGCTACAGCTAATACAATAATTCATGTAGGAGCAACTCCTGTATTTGTAGATGTAGATCCAGAAACATTTTGTATAGATGCAAATAGGATAGAAGAAAAGATAACAGATAAAACTACTGCTATAGTTCCAGTACATTACACAGGTCATGCTTGTGATATGGATAAAATTAGAGCTATAGCAGAAAAATATGATCTTTTCGTATCAGAAGATGCAGCTCATGCAATTGATACTTTTTATAAGGGTGATTTAATAGGTAAAAAAGGTGATTGTGCATCCTTTAGTTTCTATGCAACTAAAAATATATGTACAGGTGAAGGTGGAATGCTTACAACTAACAACGAAGACATAGCTGAAAAAGCAAGAGTAATGTCAACTCATGGTATGAGCAAAGCAGCATGGAATAGATATGGAAAAGGTGGAGCTTGGAGATATGATATAGAATATCCGGGTCATAAGTATAATATGTTCGACATCCAAGCAGCTCTTGCGAAGACACAAATGAATAAATTATCTGCAATGCAAGATAGAAGGAAAGAAATTGTAAAGAAATATGAAGAAGGCTTTTCTGCACTTGATGGAATTAAACTTCCACCAGAAGCAGATTATACTACTCATTCTTGGCATCTTTATGTAGTAAGACTAGAGCTTGATAAACTTACAATTGATAGAGATAAGTTTATAGAACTTATGGGAGAAGCTAACATAGGGACCAGTGTTCATTTCATACCAGTACATTTAATGAGCTATTATAGAGAGCATTTTGATTATAAGGAAGGGGATTTCCCAGTAGCTGAAAGTTACTTTGATACTATACTGTCATTACCATTGTATCCAAAGATGACAGATGAAGATGTTCAAGATGTAATTAATGCAGTTACACATATTATAAGTAATTACCATAAATAAATATAAAAGTTAAAGGATCTAGTTTTTATATAGAATTAGATCTTTTAATTTATAATTTAACAAAAGAGATGAAAAATAGTTAAATTTGTATGAAATATAGGCATAAATATATATATTTATATTACAAATTCACATAATATAGATATGTAATAATAAATTCATAATAATTTAAAAATATTTTTTTTATGAAATAAATGATATAATAATTTTGTGTTCGTACAAGGAGGAATTATTTTGGAAAACAATATAGTAATAGATATAAAGGAAAAAATAGAGAATAAAAAAATTCAATTTGGAGTAAAAAGATTTTTTGATAGTATATTATCTTTTATAGGTATAGTGATATTACTTCCAATATATTTAGTTATTGCTATAGTAATAAAACTAGATAGTAAGGGGCCAGTATTATTTAAGCAAGTTAGAGTAGGAAAAGATAGAAGAAATTTTACCATATATAAATTCAGAACTATGGTAGTATCAGCTGAAAGTAAGAGAGAATTACAAATAGACCCAACTAATATGGATAACTTTGTATTTCAGAGTAAGAGTGATAATAGAATCACAAAAGTAGGTAGTTTTTTGAGAAACACAAGCCTTGATGAAATACCGCAACTGTTTAATGTTTTATTTGGACATATGAGCTTAGTTGGACCAAGGCCTGAAATACCTGAAGTTGTAAAATATTATCCAGAAAACTATTATCAAAGATTATTAGTATTACCTGGAATAACAGGACTTGCACAAGTTAGTGGAAGAGGAGAAATAGAATTAGGAAAAACTATTTACTATGATTTAACTTATATATGTAACTTTTCTATTTGGTATGATATAAAAATATTATTTACTACTTTTTTAAAAGTATTTAAGAGAGAGGGAGCTTTTTAAAGATAGAATAGAAATGATTATTTTAGGTGTATACAAGGTTATATACTAAAAGAAAACAGATGTAGTTACAAAGAACAATAGCGCGAACACAGCTATAATAATGATAGCTATAAATAAATATAGAATTAATTTGTGATGTACCTTTCATATATATTAAAATTTTAGTATACATGTTGATTTAGTAGGGGAGGGGTAAAATCATGGACAAGAGTAGCAATAAAATTAAGGGGATTTTTTATATTGCAATAGCATCTATAGCCTTTGGGATAATGCCCATTTTAGCAAAGCTTGCATATAAGGGTGGTGCAAATGCAATAAATACCTTAGCTCTAAGGTTTACTTTTGCATCAATAATATTGTTTATATATATAAAAACTAAAAAACTTTCACTTAGGGTAAGTAAAGAACAAATAAAACTTATATTATTTATGGGAGTGATAGGATATTCTATGACATCTATACTATTATTTATATCCTATAATTATATAGATGTAGGTATAGCAGGAATGATATTACATACATATCCTTTAATGGTTATGATTTTATCCATAATAATATACAAAGAAAAATTTAAATTAAAAAAGTTTTTATATTTGATGGTAACTACTATAGGTGTATTTATAATGTTAGATATTAAGGTTGGAAGGATTAATACTATTGGAGTAGTATTGGTGTTGTTATCTGCATTATGTTATGCTATATACGTTCTAGGTGCTTCTAATGATAAAGTTAAAAATATAGATAGTTATGTTATGACATTCTATATATCTATTATTTCAGCAATAGTTGGAAGTACTACAGGAATTGTTACTAATAGTTTTAATAATCCAATTAATTTTTATGGAATTATATCTATATTGTTGATTGCATTTATATCTACTGTTGTTGCATTAATGGCATTTCTAAAAGGAGTAAAGTTAATAGGTCCCACTAATTCAGCTATTTTTAGTGCCTTAGAGCCTATAGTTTCTTTAGTTTTGGGAGTGATTATTTTAGGAGAATCCATATCTTTTAAAATAATAATTGGGAGTACTATTATTATTTTAGCTATGATTGAATTGGCTAAGGATACTATTAGGAATTAGGAAGATTGTATCAGTGTAATTTGAAAAACTATTCTGATACAGTCTTTTAATATTATAAAAATATATATAAAACATGAAATAGTATAAATTTTTTATTTATACAATATATAAGAATAATACTGTTGTAACACTTCATTTAGCTTAATAAATAATTCTTTAGTAAGTTAAAATGATAATACATTAAAAATATTCATAATATTCCAACGAGGTAATTAAAAGGTTATTTTGATTTTATAAAGAATAGTAATTATATAGGTAAGTATATTGTAAAGGGGAGATATTAATGAATAAAGTAATAATCAATGGAAACGACTTAAGACTTGAAGATATAGTAAATGTGGCTAGAAATAATTATCAAGTTGAGCTTAGTAAAGAAGCCATAAAAAGAGTAGAAAAATCTAGAGAAATTGTAGATAAAATTGTTGAAGAAGATAGAGTAGTTTACGGTATAACTACAGGTTTTGGAAAATTTTCTGATGTATCTATATCAGGTGAAGATTGTAAAACTCTTCAAAGAAATTTAATTATATCTCATGCTTGTGGTTTTGGAAACAGCCTTGATACAGATATAGTAAGAACAATAATTTTGCTTAGAGCTAATGCTTTATCCAAAGGATACTCAGGAATAAGATTATCAACACTACAAACTTTGGTGGCTATGCTAAATAAGGGAGTTCATCCAGTAATACCAGAGAAAGGATCTTTAGGAGCATCTGGTGATTTAGCACCATTATCTCATATGGTATTACCAATGTTAGGAGAAGGAGAAGCTGAGTATCAGGGTAAAATAATAAGTGGTAGAGAAGCTATGAATAAAGCTGGTATAGAAGTGGTTCAATTAATAGCTAAAGAAGGCCTAGCATTAATTAACGGTACTCAAGTTATGACTGCTGTTGGAGCTTTGGCTTTATGGGATGGAATAAACTTAATTAAGAGTGGAGATATAGCTGCTGCATTAACAGTAGAAGCACTAAGAGGAATAAGAGATGCTTTTGATTTAAGAACTCATAACATACGTCCTCATGAAGGGCAAATTGAAACAGCAAAGAACATATTAGCTTTAGTAGATGGAAGTTCTCTTGTGACATCTCAAGGGGAAATTAGAGTACAGGATGCATATACCTTAAGATGTATACCTCAAATTCATGGAGCTTCTAAGGATGCATTAAATTATGCAAAACATAAAGTAGAAATAGAGATTAATTCAGTAACAGATAACCCAATAGTAACAGAGGAAGGAGACGTTATTTCAGGAGGAAATTTCCATGGTCAGCCTATGGCATTAACTTTTGACTTCTTAGGTATAGCTATGAGTGAAATTGCCAATGTATCTGAAAGAAGACTTGAAAGATTAATTAACTATCAATTAAATGATCTTCCAGCTTTTCTTGTTAAACATGGTGGCTTAAATTCTGGATTTATGATAACGCAATATGCAGCAGCAGCTTTAGTTTCTGAAAATAAAATCCTTGCTCACCCTGCTAGTGTTGATTCAATACCTTCTTCTGCAAATCAAGAAGATCATGTTAGCATGGGTACAATAGCAGCTAGAAAAGCAAGGGATATAATAAGAAATGCAGAGAGAGTAGTAGCTACTGAAATTTTAGCAGCATGTCAAGCTATTGATTTTAGGGAGGATTATACCTTAGGTAAGGGCACTAAAGTTGCCTATGAATCAGTTAGAGATGTAGTTAACTTTATAGAAAATGATGTAGTTATGTATAAAGAGATAGATAAGGTTACAGATCTTCTTCGTAGTGGAGAACTAGCTAATAAAGTTGAAGAAGTAGTTAAGGTTAATTATTAATGAAACTATAAAGACTTTAAAGAATTAGTATATTGTAATTTAAAAATAAAAGTTGATACCAATATCTATGAATATAGGTATTGGTATCAACTATAAATAAATAGGAGGAGTTAATTATGGCAAGAATAGTAGAATGTATACCTAACTTTAGTGAAGGTAGAAACAAGGAAAAAATTGAAGCTATAGTAAATGTATTTAGAGGAGTAGAAGGCATAAAGTTACTAGACTATTCTAGTGATGCAGACCATAATAGATCTGTTGTTACTGTAGTAGGAGAACCAGAAGCTCTAGAGAAAGCAATAATAAATATGGCAGAAAAGGTTTATGAAAATATAGATATGAGTGCTCATACAGGAGCTCATCCAAGAATGGGTGCTCTAGATGTAGTTCCATTTGTACCTATCGATGGAATTACCATGGAAGAGTGTGTAGAAATAGCTAATAGAGTTGGTAAAGTAATTGCAGAAAGATTTAATATTCCAGTATATTTATATGAAAAAGCAGCTACAGCTTCATATAGAGAAAATTTAGCAACGGTAAGAAAAGGTCAATATGAAGGCTTCTTTGAAAAAATAAAAGAAGATAAATGGGCACCAGACTATGGTCCAAAAGAAGTTAATGTTAAGGGTGGATGCGTTGCTATTGCTGCAAGGCAACCTTTAGTAGCTTTCAATGTAAATTTAGGCACAGACAATTTACAAATAGCAGATACTATTGCTAAGACAGTTAGACATTTAGGTGGTGGATTAAGATTTGCAAAGGCTATGGGAGTAATGCTTGAAGATAGAAATATAGCACAAGTATCTATGAACTTAGTAAATTATGAAAAAACAGCAGTATACAGAGCTTTTGAAATGGTTAAGATGGAAGCAAAGCGATATGGAGTACCAGTAGTTGGTAGTGAAGTTATAGGACTTGTACCAATGGCTGCCTTAATCAATAGTGCCGAATACTATCTTCAAATAGAGAATTTCTCTATGGATCAAATACTAGAAAGAAGAATAAGCGAATAAAATAGCTTAGGAGTTGAAAGACATGTCTATATTAATTAAGAATATTGATTGCCTGGTTACCTGTGAAGGTAGCCATAGAAAAAAAGGTAAGGAAATGAATGATGCCAATATCATAGAAAATGGTTTTGTATTTATAGAAGACGATATAATATCTGCTGTAGGAAAAGATGAGGAATATAAATCCTATATAGATGAAGATACCATAATTATTAGTGGTGAAGGCAAAACAGTTACACCGGGACTTGTAGATCCCCATACTCATTTAGTTTATAGTGGAAGTCGTGAAAATGAATTACCTCTAAAATTAAATAAGGTAGGATATATTGAAATCCTAAATATGGGTGGAGGAATATTAAGTACTGTAGAAAACACTAGAAAAGCATCTCTAGATGAATTAGTAGCAGAAGCTAAAAGTAGACTTAATATAATGTTAAATCACGGTACAACTACTGTAGAGAGTAAATCAGGCTATGGTTTAGACTTAGAGACTGAGAAAAAAATATTAGAAGCAAATAAAAAATTAGATAACACTCATCCAATAGATGTGGTATCTACTTTTATGGGAGCCCATGCTATTCCTAAGGAATATAAAGGTGATAGAGAAGGTTTTATAAAACTTATAATGGAAGAAATGATACCCGGTATAGCAAAAGAGAATTTAGCAGAATTTATAGATTGCTTCTGTGAGGAAGGAGTATTCACTACTGAGGAGTGTAGAAAAATCCTTGAAAAGGGTAGAGAATATGGAATGAAACTCAAGCTTCATGGTGATGAAGTTGAATCTGTTAAGGGAGCAGAGCTTGCAGGAGAGTTGAAATGTATTTCAGCAGAGCATTTAATAGCAGCTTCTGATGAAGGAATAAAAGCTTTAAGTGAAAATGATGTGGTAGCAGTATTATTGCCATCTACAGCTTTCTATTTAATGCTTGGTAAGTTTGCAAGAGCAAGAGATATGATTGATAATAACGTGGCCGTTGCACTTGCTACAGATTGTAACCCAGGAACATCTCCTACTGAATCCATGCAAAATGTTATGACCTTTGCATGTTTCGGAATGAGAATGCTTCCTAATGAGATAATCAATGCTATGACTATAAATGCAGCTTGTGCTATTAATAGAGAAAAATCTGTAGGTTCTATAGAAAAAGGTAAAAAGGCCGATATAGCTATATTTAATAGCAAAAACTTAAATTATCTAGTTTATCACTTTGGAATAAATTCTATAGACAAGGTAATAAAAAATGGTAAGATAGTTGTAGATAGAGAAAAAAATAAGTAATTACAGGAGGAATATTTATGTTAGATACAAAAACTGTGAGAGAGTTTATTGGAGAATTAGGTTCAAATTCACCAGCTCCAGGTGGTGGAAGTGTAGCAGCTCTTTGTGCATCATTATCTAGTGCATTATCATCAATGGTTTTTAACTTAACTGTAGGCAAAAAAGCTTATGAAGCATTAAATGAGGAAGAGAAAGCATTAGTAAATAAATATTTAGAAGTATCAGGAAGAGAAAAGGATGAATTCTTAGACCTTATGAATGAAGATACAGAAGCTTTCAATGAACTTATGGCTGCATTTAAAATGCCTAAGGATACTGATGAAGAAAAAGCTACTAGAAGTAATAAAATACAATTAGGGTATAAGGGGGCAACACAAGTACCATTAAAAGTAGTAAGAAAATCCTATGAAATTTATGAAGGAATTCTTGTATGCGTTAAATATGGTAATAAAAACGCTATTTCTGATGGTGGTGTAGCAGCATTATTGGCTCAAAGTGCTATAGAAGGAGCAATTTTAAATGTAAAAATAAATCTTTCTTCTATAAAGGATGAAGCTTACACAGAGGAAATTAGAAGTGAATTAAAAAAATTAAGTGAAGATGGTATGAAAAAGCAAAAAGAGATATTAGCTATTGTAAATCAACATATGTAGCTTAAGATAATTATAAACACTATATAAAAGAGAATGTCTCAGGGAAGAATATCCATTGAGTGCATTCTCTTTTTTAATAAGATTATTTTTATAAATATAGTTATAAATATGAAGAACTCACTGAATAATTTTTAAATTAATAAGATACAGAGAAGCAATACCTCTAATTTTTATTATGCTAAGTTGATAAGTTTTAAATCAATATTATTTGTGCAAATATGAAAATTATGCTTAAATGTAAAATAATGAAGGCGATGAATGTAAAAATATGTTGACAAGTAAATATTTTTGTATTAAATTTCTCAAATAAATTTTGGGAAAAACTGTAACAAATTAACAATATAGTGTATAATTAGTGTATGTTCTAAATGTAAAAATTTATGAATATAATATAGGTTGGAGGGAAGCATATGTTACTTAGGTTTGAACCATTAGATGACAAAATCGTAGTTACACTTCAAGGAGAACTTGATCATCACAGTGCAGAAGAAGTTAGAACTAGGATTGATGATATTTTAGATAAAGATGGATATAAAGCTTTAATTTTCAATTTTTCTGGTGTGAATTTTATGGATAGTTCAGGAATTGGAGCAGTAATAGGAAGATATAAGAAGATGTCCTTAAGGGGTGGCAAGGTGTGCTTAACAAATGTAACACCTACAGTTAAGAGAATATTTGAACTTTCAGGTATGTTTAAAATAATTTCAATGTATGAAAATGTTGAAGAAGCACTAAGGAACATTTAGTGGGAGGAATTAATGATATGGAAAATAAAATCAAAGTTGAATTTAGTAGTTTATCTAAAAATGAAAGCTTTGCAAGAGTTGTAATAGCAGCTTTTGCTGCGCAGTTAGATCCTACATTAGACGAGCTTAGTGATATAAAAACTGCAGTATCAGAAGCAGTTACCAATGCAATTATTCATGGCTATGGCAATGAAAGTGAAGGTAACTTTGTAAAATTAGAGGCTACAATTATTGAGAATGAGTTTACAGTAAAAGTAATAGATAATGGTGCAGGAATAGATAATTTAGATATGGCAATGCAACCTCTATATACATCTAGACCTGACCTAGAGAGATCAGGAATGGGCTTCACAGTTATGGAAACTTTTATGGATAGCCTAATAGTAGAATCTGTAAAGGGTGAGGGAACAACTGTAACAATGAAAAAAGCTTTCAACACTGTAAGATAGGTGAAAAATATGAGTGAGAAAATTCATAGAAATAATAACTATAATTATGACGATAATAAGGAACTTATAAAACGGGCTAAAGAAGGAGATAATGAAGCTTTAGAATATTTAACGGAAATGAATTTACCTTTAGTTTCTTCTATAAGCAAAAAGTTTTTAAATAGAGGCTATGAGTACGATGATATATTTCAAATAGGATGCATAGGCCTAGTGAAAGCTATAAATAACTTTGATGAGAACTTTAATGTAAAATTTTCTACATATGCTGTTCCAATGATTATAGGAGAAATAAAAAGATTTTTAAGAGATGATGGAATGATAAAGGTAAGTAGAAGCATTAAAAATACGGCTAGAAAGTTACACTATGATAAGGATGCATTAACCAAAGAACTCGGAAGAGAACCCACCATTGAAGAATTATCAGATTATTCAAAAGTAGATAAAGAAGATATAATCACTGCCCTAGAATCTGCTAGTAGCATGCAATACTTATATGACACTATTCATCAAGATGACGGAGCTCCAGTATTACTTATAGATAAGCTTAGTGAGGATTATGAAGAAGATAATGAAGTAATTGATAAGCTAGCATTGAAGGAAGCCTTAAATAAATTGGATGTTAAATCAAGGCAAATTATAATACTTAGATATTTTAAAGATAAAACTCAAATTCAAGTAGCTAAGATGATGGGCATAAGTCAAGTACAAGTTTCTAGAATTGAAAAAAAGGTTCTAAGAATTATGAGAGATAGGCTATCGGGGTAAACAGAGTTCTTAGCTTCTTTGAAGGTTAGAAATCGTTATCCAGGGACGTAGCAGCTCTTTGCTACCACTTTAAAGAAGATGGGAGTATTAGAGCTGATAGTCATCGGGTAAACAGAGTTCTTAGCTGTTATGATTGTAAGCTAAAAAAATCATAAGTTTTTAATTTGTAAAGTTGAAAAAGATGCGTAAGCATCTTTTTTTGTTTAAATTTTAGTAAAATGCAGATACTATCATTAATACTTTTACAATTTTGATGTTAGGAGGATAATAATGAAAGTAAAAGAAACTAAAATAAAAGCTAAGTTTCAAAATGTATATGAAAGTTCCAAACCTAAACCAACTATATTTAAGAATTCTTTCAGAGCTTTTTGGACTGGTGGATTAATATGTGTAATTGGAGAGATTATATTTAAAACATTGATTTATTTAGGTCAAGATAAATTACAAGCTACTGCATGGGAAACAGTTATTATGATATTTCTAGGAGCCCTTTTAACAGGGATAGGTATATATGACAGAATTGGAGATTATGCAGGGGCTGGATCTGTAGTCCCAATAACAGGCTTTGCAAACTCTATTGTATCACCAGCCATAGAATTTAAAAAAGAAGGATATGTGTTTGGAGTTGCATCAAAGATGTTTACTATAGCAGGACCAGTGCTTGTTTATAGCATTAGTGCCTCTGTTATACTTGGAATATTATATTATATTTTTAGGTGGTAATAATATGGGAAGAAAAGTAGGATTACAAACAGTAGAATTATTGACAAAACCAAGACTTATAGCTACATATACCGTTGTTGGTCCCAAAGAAGGGGAAGGGCCATTAAAGGATAATTTTGACGAGATTCTAGAGGATGATTTATGTGGTTGTAAGACCTTTGAATCAGCAGAAAGTAAAATGCAACTACATGTAGTTCAAGAAGTACTTAAAAAAGCACACCTTAAAGAACAAGATATCTCTTATGTTTTTGCAGGGGATTTAATAAATCAATTAATGCCATCTTGTTTTATGGCAAGAGAAGTAGATATTCCATTTTTGGGTTTATATGGGGCATGTTCAACATTTATAGAAGCACTTTCACTAGCATCAATATGTTTAGAAGCAGATATAGGTAATCATATGATGGCAGTATCTTCATCTCATTTCTCATCATCAGAGCGTCAGTTTAGAGTACCTCTAGAAATGGGAAGTCAACGAGCTCCATCATCTCAATGGACGGTTACAGGTGCAGCAGCAGTAGTATTAGCTAAAAAGGGAAATAATGTACCTCGTGTAACTCATATTACCCTTGGTAAGGTAAAGGATTATGGAATAACTGACCCTAATGAAATGGGAGCAGCCATGGCTCCAGCAGCAGTTGATACTATAAAACAACATTTTCAAGACACGGGTAGAAAGCCTAGTGATTACGACATCATTGTCAGTGGAGATTTAGGTTCTGTTGGTAAGCAAATAACTACTGAGTTATTAAAGGAATATGGCTATAATATAGGATCAAATTATATTGATTGTGGTGATGAAATATTTGATTGTAAATCGCAGAGTACCAACTGTGGAGGTAGTGGAGCAGGATGTTCTGCTACAGTTATGAGTAGTATGATTTATAAAGGAATGATACAGAAAAAGTATAAAAAAGTGTTACTAATTGCTACAGGAGCTCTTCTAAGCACCATATCTAACTATCAAGGTGAAACTATACCAGGTATAGCCCATGCCATTGCTCTAGAGTTTGGGGGTGAATAAATATGTGGGGAGATTTTCTAAGGGTTTTTGTAGTTGGTGGAATCATTTGTGTAATAGGTCAAGTTTTAATGGATACCACAAAATTAACTCCATCTAGAATATTAGTTATCTTTGTAGTATCAGGGGTAGTTCTTCAAGGATTTGGCATATATGAAAAGATAGCTGAGTTTGGTTTATCGGGAGCTAGGATTCCTCTACCTGGATTTGGATATTCCTTAGCTAAAGGTGTTATGGAGGAAGTTGATAAAAATGGTTTATTAGGAATTGTTACAGGAGGTGTAAGTGCTACTTCTGCAGGTATAGCGGCTGCTGTAGTATTTGGATACCTAATGTCAGTACTATTCGACTCTAAAACGAAGTAAAGCATATAAAAAGTCTTCTCAAATTTGTGTATTTGAGAAGACTTTAATTTTATAGTTTTATAATAGAATTATTTAGCCTCTTATACTATTACTAAATATTTTAGGGATCATAGTATAGATATTTAACAGATGATTGAAAGCTTCAGGCTTATTTTCACTATTTCCAGTGTTACCTTCATTACCTTCATCTCCAGTATCACCACCAGGATTAGATGGGTCTACAGGAGGTGTAGTTGTATCACCAGGATTTGTATTTTCACCTGGTTTATTAGGATTAGGTATTTTATCTTTGTCTTTGTCTTTGTTTTTGTCTTTGTCTGTGTCTTTTTCTTCAGCTTTATATTCTGTAGGATCTTTAGTCACTGGAGCTAGATATTTATTATCAAGCATGTTACCAGAATATAATCTAGTATCACGAGTTATAAATACTACCTTTTGTATTTTATCTTTAGGTGTTTTATCAGAAGGTAAGTAGTATTTACCATCAGCAGCCCTTACAACTTCAAGTTCCACATGGATATTATCCAGAGTAGTTGGTTGAGTACCACTTATAAAGATTTCAGAGTAAATTCTATTTCCCCTCGGATCTCTCTTAGTAAGCGCCGTTGGAAGGGTTCCAGAATCTTTAGAAATATAAGCACTAGTTAATCCACCAGGAGCCGGAAGAGATTTATATTGGAGTCCTTCATGAGCTGCTGCCATAATCTTACCCCATAGACCAGCTGGTATGCTACTACTAGTAAAAGGTAATTCCTTACTATTATCATAACCCATCCATACAGCAGCTGAGTAGTAAGGGGTTAATCCACTAAAATAAAGGTTTTTGGTAGATTCAGAGGTACCAGTTTTACCCCTAACTTCCATATTCCCAAATTTCGCTTGTGGACCTGTGTTGTTAACAGAACCTTCAAGCATATCATAAACAATATAAGCTGTTTGTGGAGAAATTACTTGCTTAGATTCAAGTTTTGGCTCAAGTAGAACCTTACCATCCTTATCAGTAACTTTAGTATATATTCTTGAAGTAGTCATATTTCCTTGATTTCCAAAGGTACCAAAGGCTTGAGCCATTTCATAAGGCGTAGTTCCATCTATTTCACCTAGAGATAAAGCAGAAATACTAGTTTTATCTCTATCAGTTATACTTAATCCAAATTTTTCTCCATAGGATGCAGAGGTCTTTAGACCTATTCTATCAACTACAGATACAGCAACAGTATTTTTAGAAAGAGCAAGAGCATCACGGATAGTAATATATCCGTCAAATACGTAATTCCAGTTTTGTGGAACATATGGACCGTTATCACCAGGATATTTGGAACCAATAGAAGTTGGTAATGGACCATCTACAAACACTGACCCTGCAGTTAAAGTTTTACCTTCAATAGCTGGAGCATATACAGTAAGTGGCTTTATACTAGAACCTGGTGAACGTAGGAAGGTTTGACCATCCTTTCCAACAGAGATAGCTCTATTATAAGACATAGCTGGTTGATCACCAATACCACCAATTATAACTTTAACTTCACCTTTAAGATAATCTGTTATTACAGCAGAGGTTTGAACTCCATCGGCATTAGAGCCTTGAGTCTCTTTAAGATAATTGTTCATAATTTTTTGTACTGAATCCTGAAGTTTTCTATCCATGGTTGTATATATTCTTAAACCACCAAAGGTGATTTTTTCATAGGCTTCAACTTCAGTATATCCGTAGGTTTTCATTAAATCTTTTGCCACTTGTTTTATTACAGGTCTTGAAAACCATTCATAAACCATTTTGTCACCCTCTAAAGTTGAGAAATTTAGTATAAGAGGCTCTGCTAAAGCAGTATCGTATTCTTCTTGAGTTATTTTTCCAAGCTCTAGCATTTTAGCAAGAACTAATTTAGTTCTTGGTGAGTCAAAGGCTTCTTCCTTTTCAAAGGCTTCATAGGCATTCATATAAGATATAGTTGGATTCTGAGCAGCACTTGCTAAAAATGCACATTGCTTAAGGGTTAAACCATCTGCTACAGATTTTCCAAAATACATGGTTGAAGCAGCTTCAATTCCGTGAGCATTACCACCTAAAAAGATAGTATTCATGTATTCGTTAAGAATTTGTTCCTTAGATAGAAGCTTTTCTAACTTACGTGCTAAATAAATCTCTTGAACTTTTCTTTCTATATTAGCTCTATTATTTATAGAATCTTCAAGGAAAAACTTATATTTAACCAATTGTTGGGTAATAGTTGATGCACCTTGGATTTCGTCATTTGATAGACCAAGAATTATTTTAGCATCTTGGATTACAGCTCCTCCAAGTCTTCTTATGTCGACACCTTTATGTTCTAAAAATCTTTGATCTTCAATACTTACAAAGGCGTCCTGTAGATATTTAGGTACTGTAGATATATCTACAGATATTCTCTTTTCAGGAGTCTTGTACTCATCCATTTCTTTTCCTTTATTATCATATAGAAGTGTAGTTTCTCCATTAGATAAAAATATATCAAGATCAAGCTCTGGAGCTGTTTTAATCATGCCAGATATAATACCAAAACCAGCAGCTGCACAAGTTATTATTAAAAGTAGTAAAACTATATATATTACTTTAAAGACTTTACGACTTTTCTTCTTGGGCTTTTTTTGCTTAGGTTTAATTTTTTTATTTTCTCCCATATTCTCCTCCTTTTATGATGAACATATCTTCGATACTATATTATAACTTATATGATAGTATAAATACAATATAGTATTCTTCAATGAAGTTCTTATACATATACATATATTAGATATAGAATAGTTTTATGTAACACATTATACATTTATTAACATTATACCACATTTATAAAGGAGTAATACTATGAAATCGTCTCTAAAGTTAAAATTTACCATAATAATTTTTTTAATTATGACCTTTTTAATAACTTTTATATATGCTTTAGATAAAATTATAATGCCAACGGTTAAACTAGTGGCAGATGCACAGATGAGAGCAGAGGTCACTAATACAATTAATAAAACAATTTTCCAGGAATACTCTAAGAATTTTAATTATAATGATATAATAAAATTTGATAAGGATAATGATGGAAATATAATAATGATGTCAGCAGATACTTTAAAATTAAGCGAAATTGCTACATTAACTGTATTAAAAGCACAAGATGAGTTAGAGGAAAAATCTAAAGTAGACATAAAGATACCCATGGGATATGTGACTAAAAATAATATTTTAGCTAGATTTGGTCCAGATGTAAAAATAAGAATGCGGCCTATAGGGCATATTACTACTAGATATATATCCGAGTTTGAAGATGCAGGAATAAATCAAACTAGACATAAAATTTATATAGAAACCACCACTAGAGTAAAGATGATTATGGCAGTATCTTCTAGTGAATTAGAAATAGTTAATGAAATACCTATAGTTGAAACCATTATAGTTGGAAGGGTACCAAGTACTGCAATACAAATGGATCTTAACGGTAATTAAAAAGTGTGATGCTAATCACTGAATAAATTCTTTTTATAGTGTACTATTTATGTAAATAGATATAGGTATATAAAAATATATAATTAATTTAAAAGGTAGGAATTTCCTATGGAATAAATAATTAAAGAACGGGAGATGAGTAGTATGGATCAATGTATAAAATTTTATAATGTTTTAGCTAAATATTATGATGATATTTTTCCAGCACCATTAGGTAAAAAGAAGTTTGCTTTAAATAATATAGAAAAGGGTGGATTTGTTTTAGATATTGGATGTAGTACTGGAGAAACTACAGAATATATTTCTTCGCAAGGATACAGGGCTTTAGGCATAGACTTAGACCAAGAAATGATAAGAATAGCTAAGGACAGGTATAAGGAAAGTGATACTTTGAAGTTTGAAGTTATGAATATGAAAACTATAGCTAAGTCCTTTGGAGAAGAGTTTAATGGCATTGTATGTATAGGTAATGTACTTCCTCACCTAGGAGGAAAAAGTGAAATAAAAGAATTTTTAAAAGGATGCTATGAAGTATTAAAAAAGGATTCACCATTATGTATTCAAACTATTAATTTTGATAAGGTGAAGAGAGAACATATTAAAGAATTGCCTCTTATTGATGGTCCTAAAGTTAAATTTGAAAGGTTTTATAGTATTAAACGAGATAGTGATATTGTAAAGTTTACAGGAAGAATAACGGATAAAAAAAATAATGAGATTTTAGAAAATACAGTAGATCTATTTATGTTACAAAATGAAGAGTTATTTGAAATGTTAATGGAAGTTGGATTTGAAAAATCTTGGAGCTACGATGATTTTGATAGAAATATCTATACAGGAAATGCTCTTCCTTTAATAGTAGAGGCTATTAAGTAGAGAATTATATTAATGTAAACATATAAATTAAATAAATAAAAAACATACTAGAAGTTAATAGGTTAATATTAACTTCTAGTATGTTTTCATGTTTATTCTTCTATTAATATATATTAAGTATTTAAAATATTTGTAACATTATTATTTAGATTCCCAGTTAAATATGTAAGGAATATTTCTGTATAAGTCACCATAATTTAAGCCATATCCAACTACAAATAAATCAGGAATCTCAAAACAACAATAGTCTGGAGATATTTTTACAGTTCTTCTTTCAGGTTTATCTAAAAGAGTACAGCATTTTACACTTTTAGCACCCAACTTTTTAACGTGTTCAACCACAAAGTTCATAGTAATACCACTATCTACAATGTCATCTACTACAAGTACATCCATACCTTCAATATTATCAGGTATATCTTGAACTATTTTACAAGTACCACTAGTTTCTTCACCATGACCATAGCTTGATGTAGTCATAAAACCTATAGTTGTAGGTACAGTAATTTCTCTAACTAAGTCAGCGGCAAATATGAAGCTTCCTCTAAGTAGAGATAATACGTAAACAGATTTTTCCTCATAGTCTTTAGAAATTTTTGCTCCAATTTTAACTACAGCCTCATTGATTTCTTCTCTAGAAAAGAGAATATTTCTTTGTTTATCTTCCATGTAATCACACCTCAATTTATATTTACATTAATGTTTTCATAGTATAAAATTAAGGTGAAATTGTCAATAGTATAAAATGTATAAGAATGCAGTGTTTGTTTAATGTAGAAAAATTATTAATAAAGAAAAAATAAAATTGGGAGATGATTATATGATAAATGGAAATACTGATGGAGTTAAAAACTTCATCTTGAAAAAGTTAGAAGCTATATATGATATGAGATTTCAAAAATCAGACATATTAACTGAAGAGTTAGCAGAACTTCTAAGAGAGGTTACCCTTGAAATTGAAAGAGAGGTTAGCGTTGCTATAGATAGAAAGGGTAGTGTTGTTAGTGTTGCCATCGGAGATAGCTCAACAGTCGAAGTTCCTATGATTGACACTAGAGAGGGAAGATTATCTCAAGTGAGAGTAATCCATACCCATCCCAATGGAAATCCTAAACTATCCGCATTAGATTTATCAGCGCTTCTAAAATTAAAACTAGATTGTATAGTTGCCGTTGGTGTATCAGAGGATAAACCTCTAATTTATAATATGGGTTTCTGTGATGTGAAGGATAACATGCTCATAGAAGAAGAGGTTGAAAATTTAACCATCAATAAAGTTTTAAGCTACAAATTTTTAGATAAGGTTAGATATATTGAAGATGTTTTTAAAGTAGATAATATAGTGGAAGATAATTCAGAAAGAGCAATATTAGTATCTATAGAAGATGAAGAAAGCCTAGCTGAGTTAAAGGAACTTACTAAAGCCTGTGATGTAGAGCCAGTTTTTGAAATACTTCAAAAACGTAATAAGATTGATTCAGCTTACTTCATAGGTAGTGGTAAGGTTGAAGAAATAGCATATTTAAGACAGTCACTAAGAGCGAATGTAGTAATATTTGATGAGGAATTATCAGGATCTCAAGTAAGAAATTTAGAGCAAGCCATAGGAACAAAGGTAATTGATAGAACTACTCTTATTTTAGAGATATTTGCAAGGAGAGCCAGAAGTAAGGAATCTAAAATTCAGGTAGAGTTATCCCAGTTAAAATACAGATTAAGCAGGCTTAGTGGATTAGGAACTATGCTTTCAAGAACAGGAGGAGGTATAGGGACAAAGGGACCGGGAGAGAAAAAACTAGAGACAGACAAAAGAAAGATTAGGGATACTATCTACGATTTAAATAAAGAGTTAGAAAAGATAAAAAGTATAAGAGCAACCCAAAGAGAAAGAAGAAGTAAGGATAATATTTCTAAGATATCATTAGTGGGATATACTAATGCAGGAAAATCTACCCTTAGAAATGCTCTTTGCGAATATTCACCAGTTAAGTCAGCTACGGTAAAAGAAAAAGTTTTTGAGGCTGATATGTTATTTGCAACCTTAGATATTACAACAAGGGCTATGGCTCTTCCAGATAATAGAGTTGCAACAGTAACAGACACTGTAGGCTTTATAAGAAAATTACCTCACGATTTAGTAGAAGCTTTTAAGTCAACTTTAGAGGAGGTAGTTTATTCAGACTTATTACTTCACGTAGTAGATACATCTAGTAATGCAGCAGAAAAACAAATAAAAGTAGTAGAGGAAGTACTTAAGGAATTAGGTGCAGGAGATAAGCCAACTTTATTAGTACTGAACAAAATTGATGACTCTAATGATAATATTTTAAATTCTCTAAAGGAAACATTTAGTAACTATTCTATTTTGGAAGTCTCAGCTAAACATAAAATCAATTTTGAGGAATTACTAAATAGATGTACAGAAATACTTCCTTATAAATTAAAAACCTTTAAGGTATTAATACCATATAGCGATTCTTCATCAGTTGCATATCTACATAGAAATGCTTTGGTAGAAAGTGAAGAGTATGGTGAAGAAGGTACTATTCTTGTAGTTCAAGGTGATGATGAGGTCTACAATAAAAGTTCTAAATATATTATAGAGTAGTAACTAGAGTATCATTATATTGTTAGTATAGAAATTAGAGCAATATTCGAAGGGGAGAGTAGGGAGAAAATTTGAGTACAGGATTAGTTAAATATGATTGGAATTTCATTGAAAATTATAGTAATGAAGAAATCAGCTATTTTCTAAGCTTAGAAGGAAAATCTATAGAAGCCATATGTAAAATTAGAAATCTAGATAGAGCCACAGTTCAAAAACATCTCATAAATTGCAAAATAAAATACAGGTTTTTAGTTAAAAGTGAATCGTCATCAGATCTTTTTAAATCCCTAATTTTAGCATCTAAGGAAGAGAGAATTTTGGTTTTAAATAGTTTAGATAGAGTTAATAAAGAAAAGTTAATTCATTTTTTAGTTAAAAACTATATGGAGCTAGGACTTAAGGATAAAGAAGCCGCCATATGGATAATGGGTGAACTTAGAAGTAATGTCACCGTAGACATACTTATAAAGGCAACGGTTAATAATCATGTAAATATTAGAAGAATGGCAATTTCAGCTCTTGGAAAAATAGGTGATTCAAGAGCTGAGAGAGCTCTTATTAGAGCTTTGGAGGATAAGAATCCTCAAGTAATAAGTTATGCAGTTAAGTCCTTGCAAAAGATAAGCAGTGGAGAAGCCAATGATAAAATAAGAGATTTATTCAATAGTACTGATAAAGAGTATATTAAAAAGGCTTGTGAGAGTTATATTAAACAAAGAGATAATGAAGAAATAAATTTTCAAAGTATAAGTGACGGAGATAAAAATAATGATTAATATTTTATTATCTATATTATGCAGTTCTTTAATAGCCATTGTATTTAAGTTTAGTGAGGGCAGAGAAAGTAATAGATATATGGTAACTAGCATAAATTATCTATCAGGAATGATGGCAAGTATAATAATGATGGGAAGTTTAAATATTTTCCACATAAATTGGTTTTCTATGTTTATGCAGGAATTCAATCAGGTACTAATAAGTGGACAACTTTTCTCTAAAGAAGGAACAGGAGCTTTAGCAATAATTCTAGGTATAATTACAGGTATTTTATATTTTTTAAGTTTTATTCTATATCAAAAATCTGTAGGAAAGAATGGAGTATCTGTGTCTGCAACTTTTATGAAGCTAGGAGTATTAATACCTACAATTTTATCTGTTATACTATTAGGAGAAACCATAGAATTATTACCTATATTAGGAATAATCTTGTCTATCATAGCTATAATAGTTATAAATCTAAATAACAAAGAAGAACAAAATGTTAAAGATACTGTGAAAGTAGATTTAATACTTCTTTTTATACTAGCTGGTGGAGGAGATTTTGTAACAAAACTATTTCAAAACTTTGGTATGGTACAATATAAAAATTTATATTTATTTTATACTTTCCTAACAGGATTTACTATAAGCTTAATTATATTAATTATTAAAAATAGAAAAGTAAAGTTAATAGATATGTGTTTTGGTGTCATGGTGGGTATTCCTAATGTACTAATGCCAAGCTTTTTAATAAAGGGATTAGAAGAAGTAAGAGCAGTTATAGCCTTTCCTATGGTAAGT
This sequence comes from Clostridium sp. UBA7503, assembly GCF_002477055.1. NCBI lineage: Bacteria > Bacillati > Bacillota > Clostridia > Eubacteriales > Clostridiaceae > Clostridium > Clostridium sp. UBA7503. The sequence goes on along the minus strand of NZ_DLNT01000041.1, from coordinate 50,002 downwards.
GCAGGAACTATTTTAATCACAAACTTTTGTGGAGTTATATTCTTTAAAGAAAAGTTAGGGAAGAAAGAGATTATTGCTATAGTACTCACCATAATAGCTATAATACTTATGAGTTAATAGTCTTTTATAAATCTTCATTATGTTTTAGAGTATAGAAATCTATTTCAAATATTATAGAGGGGGTTTAAATATGAGTTATTTTACAGTGAAAGGGAGTGCTACTTCAGAATTTCAAGAAAAGAAATCTACATTTATAGGATACATAAAGAGAGTAAATACTGAAGAAGAAGCAAAGAGCTTTGTAAATGAAATAAAGAGTATGCATAAAGAAGCAACCCACAATGTTTATGCTTATATAGTGGGAGAAAATAAAGGCATACAAAGATACAGTGATGACGGTGAACCCCAGGGAACAGCAGGTATTCCAGTTTTAGAAGTCATAAAGAAAAATGATTTAACCGATGTAGTGGTGGTAGTTACTCGTTACTTTGGCGGTATTCTTTTAGGGGGAGGTGGACTAATAAGAGCTTACTCTAAAGGAGCCTCTTCAGCCATTGAAGAAGCAGGTATTGTAGAAAAAGTAAAGGGTTTAAAATTAAGATTTACTTTAGAATATGATTTACTAGGCAAAATACAATACCTATGTGGTACAAATAATTGGCACATTGAAGATACCATATATACAGATAAAGTGGAATTATCACTGTTCACAGAGGTAAAAAATAAGGAAACAATAATTGCAGCCTTTGTAGAGGCTACTAGTGGAAAAGTAACTATATGTGAAGAGGACGAAGAGTATTTATTTAAAGAAGGATACAGATATTATAGAGCTATTGAAGGATAGCTCTTGAAATTTGAAATTATTAGACATATTATGTTATAATAGGTACATTGATTTTAAAGTTAATAATTATATATATAGTACAGGAGGAAGTTAATATGTCAGGACATTCAAAGTGGCATAATATCCAAGCTAAAAAGGGTAAAGCAGATGCTAAGAGAGGTAAAATATTTACTAAAATAGGTAAGGAAATAGTTGTTGCAGCTAAAAATGGTGGCTCTAATCCAGAGACGAATGCGAAGCTTAGAGACGTTATAGCAAAAGCAAAAGCAGCTAATATGCCTAACGATACAATTACTAGAGCAATTAAAAAAGCAGCAGGCGAGTTAAGTGCAGTAAACTATGAAACTATAACATATGAAGGATACGGACCAGAAGGAATTGCAGTAATAGTTGAGTGCCTTACTGAGAATAAAAATAGAACTGCTGGAAATGTAAGATACGCATTCTCTAAACAGGGTGGAAATATGGGAACCATTGGATGTGTAGGATTTATGTTCCAAAGTAAAGGGGAAATCATCATAGAAAAAACTGACTCAGTAGATGAAGATGAGTTAATGATGATGGCTTTAGATGCAGGTGCTGAGGACTTTGTAGCTGAAGATGAAGTATTTGTAGTAACTACAACTCCGGAAGATTTTGGTACTGTAAGAGAAGCTTTAGAGTCTAATGGAATAGAATTCTTAGAAGCAGATGTTAAAATGATTCCAGACACATACACTGAAATTAATGAAGAAGTTGCGATTAAATTCCAAAAAATGTTAGATGTTTTAGAAGATGATGATGATGTACAAAATGTATACCATAATGCTGAATTCCCAGAGGGATGGGAAGATTAGTAGTGAATAACCGTTGATATTACTAACTTTGAAAGTTATTCATTAATTACTAATGGATAATATGATTATGACATACAATGATTATTTTTATGTATAAGGATATGTGTTTAAAATTGCAAGTTGCTTTCTATAAATAGGATAGTAAGTGACTTGCAACTATATAATTTAACTTTAATGTTGCATTATTAATAACAATATACTCTTAATGATACTCTTATTGAATTTCATGTTGCGTTTCATCCTTTTTAGGCTCTACTAGTTGTATTCTTATTGATTCTAGCATAAACTATAACAAACTATAATAAATGATAATTGAGCTAGTTGTCTTTTACATAAAATTAACTTCTTATTTAATTGAGTAATATTAAGGAGGATGTATAGAATGGGATTAATAGTGAATCTACTGATAAAAGTAAAACCTTATGATAGGAGTAGTATGGAATCATTGTTAATTAAATTTGACTCTATTACTAATATTTTATCAAGGAAGCTAAGATATGACTGTGCTAAAAATAAATTATTATACTGGTGAGTATCTTTAACTTATCGGAGAGGACATTAGTAAATTACATCAATAAATCTTTATGTAAGATTATTATAGTAAATAATTAAGTAGAATTTATATTTAATGAAGTTGAAATGCATAATGAATTTTCAGAATTGTCAGATAATTTGATTGTTAAAATAGAATACTCTTATATTAATTTGTAAGCTTTAGACATATAAATGATAAACAAGAAATGTGTTCTCTTAGTAAAACGTCATTACAGTCTTACTAATAAAAAAATATATCAAGTAAGGAGTGTGAAATAAATGATGGAGAATGAAATTCTAAAGGTGGCTTTATCGCAGGGTATTTGGGCTGTACTAAGTATATTTTTATTATTCTATATACTAAAAGCTCAAGAAAAAAGAGATGTGAAGCAAGAACAAAGAGAGAAAAATTATCAAGATGTAATATCACACCTTACCGATAAATTGAGGATAGTAGATGAAGTAAAAAAAGATGTAGAAGATCTAAAGAAAGAGGTAGGGGATCTAAAAAATTATATGAGAAAAAATTAGTAGATCAAAAATATAATTAGAACATTAATTCTTTCAAATTTAATTTATATAAAATCATAATACTCCCATATGAAAATCTCTGAAACTCGCATGGACAGAATAACTATTTAACTAGCAAAATAGGCATATATTTATATATTTTTAAATTTCCCTATATAACTATTTATATAGGGAAATTTTTTAATAATGCATCTAGTAAATTAGCAATTTCTACAGGGACTTCTTTGCTAATCTTTATTAATAAGTTATCTCGTCCTTCTCAGAATGGTCTTTGCTATTAGCATAGGAGCCTATTTTAACTCCATCTATTATTCCTACATCAGCTCCATCCTTTGGATACATTTTTCTAAGTTCAGCCTGACTTCTTTTTCTATCCTTCAGACGACTTTTATTATTATCAACCATAAAAATACCTCCTTAAATTATATAAAGGATTACTACACAATTATTTTGTCCATAAAGTAAGAAATTATTAAGGAAAGTAAAGGATTAGCTTCCTTAGAAAGAAACATTACCATTTTATTAATGGTATAGATTGAATGTTTGGACATATAATAATATTGACAATAAAATTATATAGGAGGCATTAAAAATGGATAAAAATAATAAAAAACATGAACATACTCCAAGTAATCCAAAGACTGGAAATGTAAAAGATCATATATCTTCGAAGGCAGGAATTAAATCTCCTAAGGAAAAAGAATAGTTTAATATGTTTGTTTATGCCATAGAGTGATTCAAATAAGTAAAGGACTATCTCTTTGTTGAGATAATCCTTTATTTAAATAGGAATATAAAAATTTAACTATAGAACTATATAAATAAGTTAAGTCCAGCATCTTCTGTGGAAGCTAAATACGTTGCAACTCCACCAACCTCAACTTCAGGAATTAATTCTTCATGTTTAATACCCATTAAATCCATGGACATAGCACAAGCAATAATTTTAACTCCCATTTTAAGAGCGTTATCAATTAAAGTATCTAGGTCATCTACATTATTTTTAGCCATAATGTTTTTAATCATAGCAGGCCCCATACCAGCCATATTCATTTTAGATAATGGAAGCTTTCCAGTGCTACTAGGAAGCATCATATCAAACATTTTTTCCATAGTATCCTTTTTAACAGAAGGCTTATCCTTTCTTTTTAAGATATTAAGTCCCCAGAAGGTAAAGAACATGGTAACTGGTTTTCCCATGGACGCTGCACCAGTAGCTATGATAAAGGAAGCTATGGCTTTATCAAGGTCACCACTGAAGACTACAAGGGTTGCACCATCCTTCTTAGAAATATCACAACTAACAGGTGATGAGCTACTTGTTAAATCTTGAGAGGTACCTTTTTTAATTAATGCTACAAAGGCTTTTTCTTTTTTATTAAATTCACCTTTTACAAGAGTATTTCCTGTTTTACTACACCAACTATTGATGTCCTTTTGGAAACCTGGATCAGAGGCTTTAACTTCTAAGATATCTCCATACTTCATTTTGCCTATTTCCTCAAAAACTCTTCTAATAGGACCTGGACATTGAAGTCCACAAGCATCAAGACGTACAGTAACTTTACTAGAATCTTCTATATTGGAAGAATCATCAGTTTTACAAGTACAGTCTTCAGTATTATTATTTAAGTTAGATTGAGTATCTTTAGCATTTAAAGAAGATTTAACGGTAGCATAAGTTTTATAACCACCATCTAAGTTCACACAATTAAATCCATATTGAGAAAGTATTCTACAGCCGATATATCCACGAAGACCTACTTGACAATAAACATAGATTGTTTTATCTTTTGGTATCTTATTTAAGTTATTTCTAAGGGTATTTAGAGGAATATTTAAAGCGGTTTTTATATGACCAACTTCAAACTCCATCTCTTCTCTTACATCTAGAATAAATTCATTATTAGCTATTAAATTATCAACTTCATCCCATTGAACTATAGAAACCAAATTATCCATTATATTAGTTCCTATATATCCAGCCATATTAACAGGGTCTTTTGCAGAAGAATATGGTGGAGCATAGCATAATTCAAGTTCTGGTAAGTCCATTATTTTTAAATTTCCTTTTATAGCAGTAGCTATAACATCAATACGCTTTTCTACTCCATCTAAACCTACACCCTGTGCTCCTAATATTTTTCCGTCCTTTGGATTAAATAAAACCTTAAGAGAGATAGGGAAGGCACCGGGATAGTAACCAGCATGGGAATTTGGATGTAAATGGATTGATTTATACTCTAAGTTAAGTCTTTTTAAAGTTTTTTCACTATTACCTGTAGTTGCAACAGTTAGTGAAAATACCTTTGCTACAGAAGAACCTAAAGTACCATTATATTCAGCTTTTTTACCACAGATATTATCAGCTACAACATGCCCTTGTCTATTAGCTGGCCATGCAAGTGGAATGGTAGTTGGATTACCATTTATATAATCAATTACTTCTACAGCATCACCAAGAGCGTAGATGTTTTCATCAGAAGTTTTCATTTCTTTATTTACAACAATTGCTTTTCTATTGTTAACTTCCAGACCAGCATCTATGGCGATTTTACTTTCAGGAGAAACTCCTATTGATAAAACAATCATGTCTGTTACAATTTCTTTACCGCTATTTAAAACTACTTTTTTACCACGGTTTTCAAAGGATTTAACTCCATCTTTAAGAATTAAATTAACTCCATTTTGAAGTAGATGTTCGTGAACTATTGCTGCCATTTCGTAATCTAGAGGAGCCATTACTTGATCTGCCATCTCTACAAGAGTTACAGAAATTCCTCTTTCATTAAGGTTTTCAGCCATTTCAAGACCTATAAAGCCACCGCCAACAATTACAGCTTCCTTTGGAGAGTTACTATCAACAAAGGCTTTAATCTTATCTGTATCTGGTATATTTCTAAGAGTAAATAAATTGGTTGCTTCTTTAAGTCCAGGAATAGGTGGAGTTATTGGACTAGCACCCGGTGATAAAACTAATACATCATAATTTTCTTCATAAACTTGAGAAGAACTATGATTTTTTACAGTAACTTTTTTAGCATCCTTATCAATTTTAGTAACTTCACTAAAGTTTCTTATGTCAATGTTAAATCTAGAACTCATACCTTCTACTGTTTGCACTAGAAGATTATCTCTTTCCTTTATAGTTTCACCTATATAATAAGGAAGTCCGCAATTGGCAAAAGATATATATTCCCCTTTTTCAAACATAATTATTTCTAAAGATTCATCTAGTCTTTTTAAACGTGCAGCAGTAGAAGCGCCACCAGCAACTCCACCAACGATAATAACTTTTTTACTCATAATAAAATCTCCTTTCAATATTAAACAATACAAATAGTATAAACAATATAACCTTTACAATACTCAGAAATAGTTAAATCTTAATATTTATATATCATAATAATACGATATAAAATATTTATAAAAAAGAAGTCTAAAGAATTTTGACTTCTTAATAGTTAAAATAATACTTCTATTAACTTTTTTATATTTTCGTCACTAACACTATATATAATTTCAAGACCGTTACGTTGCCAGTCTATAATGCCAAAAGCTTTTAGCTTTCCAATGTGTTGCGATATAGTTGATTGAGGCATATCTAAGCAATTTTGCATATTGGTAACATTGCTTCCACCAGTTTCAATGAGACCTTTAACAATGCATAGCCTTACGGGGTGGGCTAATGCCTTTAAAATATTTGCTTTTTCTTCAAAAAGTTTTGGGTTAGTTAAAAATGTGTCATTCTCAGTCATGTTTTATATACCTCCATATCACTATATTCATATAATACGATATAGTTCCAAATGTGTCAATGAAAATTAAAAAATTATATATTTTAAAAGAATAATTCATTTTAATTTTAGATATTGTGTTGTAATATAAAAAGTTAAACTCAACTAAACTTCGGTGAGAATAAACCTCTCTATGAAGTTTAGTTGAATTAAATATTATAAGAAGAATAGAGCTGCTATGGTAGTAATAATTAAACCTAAAACTACTGGTTTAAAGTTGCGCTTTGCAAGTTCAAAAGGTGATACCTTGCATATAGCAGAAACGGGGATAATGGCCCAAGGTATTAATGTGCCTCCACCTACCCAAATAGCACCTAATTGTCCAAGAGCGGTTAAAATAGCCACATTTCCACCAGTGGCTGTTCCAAATAGATTTGCAGTGGAACCAGCTAGAGCTATACCGGAAAATCCAGAACCATCTAGTCCAGTGATTGCACCTACAGTAGTTACACCAAAAGCACTTAAAAAATTGTTTAGTGGAACTGCATTAGAAAGGGCATATCCCAAGTCATTTACTATACCTAATGAGCCCATAGGTAAATAGTTACCTATAATAGCTGTAAATCCATCACCACCTACATAGAAAAAGGCAGCAATTGGAACTACTATTCCAAAAACTTTAAAGCCAAATTGTAGGCCTTCTACCAGATGTCTAGTGATTTTATCAAGAGAAGCTTTTTTATAAGCTTTTACAGATACCAATATGAGTATAATTAAGGTTGTACCACCGATTAGTGCTGTAGCATCTCCACCTTTTAAGTTTAAAGAAACCATTAAAAATACATCAGTAGCAAAGAGAAGAGGAATTAATATTGCAAAAAAGGATTTCCATCCTTTGCTTAAAAGAGATTCATCTGTAGACTCGAACTCTTCTGAATATTCAGTGTAGGTGAGATTTTCAAGGGTTCCATTTTTCATATCTTTCTTTAACATGATAAAGGCTGTAACAGTAGTGACAATTCCCATAATAATTATAAGAGGAATACTAGCTTTAACTACTGCAGATACAGGAATACCAGCAGCATCAGCAGTTAACTTTGGAGCAGCTTGAATTACAAAGTCTGTAGACAATGCAATACCATGACCGAAAAGATTCATAGCCATGGCAGCACCTATGGCAGGGAGGCCAGATTTGATAGCCACAGGAACTAATACAGCTCCAACTAATGCAACGGCTGGAGATGGCCAAAAGAAATAAGAAATAATCATCATTATTATACCTATACCCCAAAAGGCTATAAAATCATTTTTCATAAACTTACTAAAGGGTTCTATCATAACTTTACTTATGCCAGTATAGGATAATCCTTTACTTAATCCAGCAATTATAGATATTATAAGTATTGTTGGCAGTAATTCCGTAATTGAGTAGATAAAACTATTAAAAATGCTAATTAGAGATGCAGGAATAGATTTAGTGCTAATTAATGCAATTAATACTACTCCAACAATGCAAATAAGGGAACAGTCTAACTTTTTTATCATTGCTACTAAAATTAATATAATAAAAATTAAATATACATAGTGTATTGGGGTTAATTCAATCATTTGTAGCCTCCTAGTAACTTATCCTAATTTAATAATAGAATATGCTGATAGGATAAATTAGTGTTAAAAAAGAAAGATGCAAATTTAAAAAAATCAGATTTTCATTAATGAGTTCTATGGACTAAAATATAACAGGTTTTATATTATGAATAAAACTGTTTAAATAGTTTCAAATAATATATAATAACAGTATGATATTTTGGAATAAATTGAAGAATTGAGGAGAAATAATATGAATAATTTTAAATTTAAACATAAGGATGAAGAATTTATTTTATCAAAAGATAACCTTTCTTATATTGAAGCGGAGGAAATACAAGATTTCACCATAGAAAAAGTATTAGAAATTTTAGAAGAAGGTAAAGAAAAAGTAGAATTTGACTATGAATATTATGCTGATAACTGTGAAGAATGTGGAAACAGTGAAGCTATAGATAAAAAATATTATAGATTTTTAGAGTATCATTTTTATATTTTTACTAAAGAAGGAAAATATATAATTAGTAATATAAGTAATGAATTTGGAACTACTACTTATTCCCAATTAGAGAGAATGAAAAAAATTGATGAAAGTTATATTGTATCCATTATTATCTGTGAAAGTTGTAAAAATTTTGCCATAGAAGTTGAACAGTGTGATATGTAAGTAAACAAATGTGATATATAATTAAATAATTGTGACATGAATTTAAATATCTGTGACATGAATTTAAATATCTGTGACATGAATTTAAATATCTGTGTATATTTTTAGGTTAATTCCATATACTCTTTAATGGAAGAAGAGTGGAGATATATAGTTTATAAATTTTTGTAAGCAATAGTGTATAAACATATCAAAGCTGGATACAATTCCTAGTAGGAGGGATTGTATGATTGAAAGATATAAAAAAAATAAAGGATTATATATTTTTATAGCCTCTGTAGGTATAATAGTTTTTTTACTTAGCTATACTGTAAGTATAGCCTTCTTAAGAAGTTCAAAAGATGGAGGAGCTGGAATTTTAAGTGAAGCAACTCAAGCAAGCTTTTTAAATATGAATGATGTATTAATTTCAGATAAAAGTAATATAGAGTTCATGTTAAACTATAAAAACTCTTTAGGTAAGGTCAAGATTAATGATAAATTAGATAAAACTATAAATGTAGAAAAAGATAATTTGATTGGTCTTAATCAGGAGCAGGCTGAAAAGATATTTTCTAGTTTTGGATACAAGGTAGAAAAATTCACAAAAGAAGATATCATATTTGTAAAGGACATAGAAGGATATTCCTATAAAGAAGGTTCTTATTTTATAGGAATAAAGGATGAAAATATTGTTATTTATAATAAGGATTCTGATAGAACAATAAAAGTAGTAGAAGAGAAGATATTGAATCCTAAAGATGATAGTGGACAGTCGTATTTAAAAATTAACGACATAGAGAACAGGGGTAATCTTTTGAGGACATTCTACGAAGGACATAAAGATTATCAGTTTTCCAATATACAAGAGGCTATGGAATATGCTCAGGCTCTTTGTAGCACATAGTATCAGAAAAGGAGTGTTTCGAAAGGAATTTTGAAGCACTCCTTTTCTATGAGAAATTGTAGGAATAATATAAATTCAGTTTAAAATAAGTTTAAAATAGTTTTTATTGAATTGTTATATTGTAGATGGTAAAGTATAATATAGTTACAATTGTAAGGTAATATAATTAATTAATGAAGTTTAATATCAATACATATAGGTATATAATAGATATAGGTTTAAATTTGCAGATGATGACTACAAAATAATAAAGAATTAACAAATGGTTAAATAAAAAGATAGGTGACAAAGCATGTATGAATATATAAAAGGAATTTTTAAGTCTATAAAAAAGGAATATATAGTTATAGAATGTGGTAATATTGGATATAAAATTTTTACATCAGGTAGTACAATTTCTAATATGCCAGCTATAGATCAACAAATAAAGATTTATACTCATCAAATTGTAAGAGAAGATTTTATTGGACTTTATGGTTTTTTAACTAAAGATGAAATATCCATGTTTAATCTTCTTATTTCCATTAGTGGTGTAGGACCTAAGGCAGCACTATCACTCATGTCTATTGCCAATGTTTCTACATTAAAGTATGCTATAATTACCGATGATGATAAATTAATAACTAAGGCACCAGGCATTGGTAAGAAAACTGCTCAAAGGATAATATTAGAGCTTAAGGATAAGGTAACCGTAGGGGATGCCATGCCTAAGGGAACTACTATTAGTGATATTGACATAGATAATAAAAAACTATCAGAAGCAGTGGGGGCACTTATAGCCCTTGGATACTCGGATAAAGAGGCAGAAAAAGCAATAGAAAAAGCTAATAGAAGTAAGAGTGTTGAAGATATTATAAAGGAATGTTTGAAGATTTTAATGGGATAAAAACCTTATTAAGGGTTTTATAGTTAAGGAGGGGGATTATGGAAGATAGAGTTATTACATCTAATATTATTGAAGAAGATATAGAAGTAGAATATTCCTTAAGACCTCAGCGCCTTAAGGAATATATAGGACAAGAAAAAGTTAAAAATAAGCTAGATATATTTTTAAAAGCTGCAAAGATGAGAAAAGAACCCTTAGACCATTTATTATTATATGGACCACCAGGCCTTGGTAAAACTACATTAGCTAACATAGTAGCAAAGGAAATGGGTGGAAATTTGAAAATTACATCTGGACCTGCTATAGAAAGAGCAGGAGATTTAGCAGCATTGTTAACGAATCTAAATACTAACGATGTACTATTCATAGATGAAATTCATAGATTGAATAGGTCTGTAGAAGAAATTTTATATCCAGCAATGGAAGATTTTGCTTTAGATATTGTTATTGGTAAAGGGGCATCAGCAAAGTCTATAAGACTAGATTTACCTAAATTTACCCTCATAGGAGCAACTACAAGGGTAGGCCTATTGACCGCACCTTTAAGAGATAGATTTGGAGTACTATGTTCAATGGAATATTATAATGATGACGAGCTTAAAGAAATTGTTTTAAGGTCTTCTGAAATATTAGGAGTTGAAATTGATAGGGAAGGTGCTTTTAGTTTAGGAATGAGATCTAGAGGGACACCAAGGATAGCTAATAGGTTACTAAAAAGAGTTAGAGATTACTCTATGGTTAAAGGTATAAATGTAATTGATAGTAACATGGTGGAGCAAGCAGCTGAACTTTTAGAAGTGGATAGAGAAGGCTTTGATAGATTAGATAATAAGATATTAGAAGCCATAGTAGATAACTTTAATGGGGGACCCGTTGGAGTTGAAACTCTAGCTTATTTTATAGGTGAAGAAGTCAGTACCATTGAGGATGTATATGAACCATACTTAATACAAAAAGGGTTTATCGTAAGAACTCCAAGAGGTAGAATGGCCGCAAAGAAAGCCTATGAACATTTAGGAAGGATTATTCCAGACCATATATTATAGAAATAAACATATAGATAGAATAGGGAAGTGTATAGACTTTGAAAGTAAAGGATTTTTATTTTGATTTACCAAAGGAATTAATAGCTCAGCATCCTTTAGAAAAAAGAGATGAATCAAGGCTTATGGTTCTAAATAAAAAAAATGGTGAAGTAGAACATAAAGTGTTTAAAGATATTATAGAGTATTTAAATCCAGGAGATTGTCTTGTATTAAATGATACAAGAGTTATGCCAGCTAGACTTTATGGAGCTAAGGAAGGCTCCGGGGGTAAAATGGAGTTTTTGCTTTTAAATAGGCATGAAGATGATATATGGGAAACCTTAGTTAAGCCTGGCAAAAGAGGAAAAGTTGGAGCTAAATTTGTATTTGGAAATGGAGAACTAAAGGCTGAGGTAGTAGACGTTCTAGACAATGGAAATAGAAAAGTAAAGTTTTACTATGATGGTATATTTGAAGAAGTATTAGATAGACTTGGTGAAATGCCGTTGCCACCATATATAGAAGAAAAACTGGAAGATAGAGAAAGATATCAAACTGTTTACTCAAAGGAAGTAGGTTCTGCAGCAGCACCTACCGCTGGACTACACTTTACAGATGAGCTACTACAAGCTATAAAGAAAAAGGGGATTGATATAGCTTTTGTAACTTTACATGTGGGACTTGGAACCTTTAGACCAGTAAAAGCGGAAGATGTTCAAGATCATGAAATGCATTCTGAGTATTATATTTTAGATAAGGAAAACGCTGGAATAATAAATAATGCTAAAAAAAGTGGGAAAAGAGTTATAGCTGTGGGAACTACATCAAATAGAACCCTTGAAAGTATAGCTAATGAAGAAGGTCAAGTTAAAGAACAATCAGGATATACTAGTATATTCATATATCCAGGGTATAAATTTAAAATAGTAGATGCCATAATAACTAATTTTCATTTACCAGAGTCTACTTTAATTATGCTTATAAGTGCTTTTTCAACTAGGGAAATAGTGATGAATGCTTATAAAATTGCAGTAGAAAACAAATATAGATTCTTTAGTTTTGGTGATGCTATGTTTATCCATGAATAGGAAGGACGATGAATAGGTGTATAAATTACTTAAAAAAAGTGGAAAAGTTAGACGTGGGGAATTTGTTACTCCTCATGGTACAATACAGACCCCTGTGTTCATGAATGTTGGAACGTTGGCTGCAATAAAAGGAGCAGTATCATCCATGGATTTAAAGGAAATTGGGTGTCAGGTAGAATTGTCAAATACATATCATCTTCATTTAAGACCTGGAGATGAAGTAGTTAAAAAAATGGGAGGACTTCATGAATTCATGAATTGGGATAGACCCATTCTTACAGATTCAGGTGGATTCCAAGTGTTCTCATTAGCAAGTATGAGAAAAATTAAAGAAGAGGGTGTATACTTTAGCTCTCATATAGATGGTAGAAAAATATTTATGGGACCTGAAGAAAGTATGCAAATTCAAAGTAATCTAGCTTCAACTATTGCTATGGCCTTTGATGAGTGTATTCCAAATCCATCTTCAAGAGAATATGTAGAAAAATCTGTAGCAAGAACTACTAGATGGCTTGAAAGATGTAAAGTAGAGATGGATAGATTAAATGCAGATCCTAATACTATAAATAAAAAGCAAATGCTATTTGGTATAAATCAAGGTGGAGTTTACGAGGATATTAGAATAGAACATGCTAAGACCATTAGAAAACTAGACCTAGATGGATATGCAATTGGAGGATTAGCTGTTGGTGAAAGTCATGAGGACATGTATAGAATTATTGATGCGGTAGTTCCATATCTTTCAGAGGATAAACCAATTTATCTTATGGGAGTAGGTACTCCAGAAAATATATTAGAGGCGGTTTCAAGAGGTGTAGACTTCTTTGATTGTGTATTACCAGCTAGAAATGGAAGGCATGGACATGTGTTTACTAAGTATGGTAAAATAAACATCATGAATGCTAAGTTTGAGTTAGATAAAAATCCTATAGATGAAGGATGCGACTGTCCGACTTGTAGGCATTATACAAGAGGATACATAAGGCACTTATTTAAAGCCAAGGAAATGTTGGCAATGAGACTTTGTGTGCTTCATAACTTGTATTTCTATAATAAATTAATGGAAGATATAAGAAATGCAATTGATGGGGATTACTTTGAAGAATTTAAAAATCAAAGACTTTCAGAGTGGGGAAAAAAATAATTAGGTATCTATTTTTTAAATATATACATAACTAGTGAAAGGAGAGATATTATGCAAAACTTAATGGCGTTTCTTCCAATGGTACTTGTACTTGTGTTGTTTTACTTCATGATTTTCATGCCAGAAAAGAAAAGAAAGAAACAATACAATGATATGTTGAATTCTTTAGCTATAAATGATGAGATTATGACTAAAGGTGGAATCATGGGAAGAATAATAAATATTCAAGAAGAATATATTATTTTAGAGAGTGGTCCAGATAGAGCTAGAATAAAAATGAGCAAACTAGGTATTGCTTCAGTTTCAAAATCAGCTAATGAACCAGAAGAAATAAAGGCATAATCATCATAAAGCCCCTTATATAAACATATTAATTAATATAAGGGGGTTTTGGGTATGTATAAAAAGCTTAATTATTCCGCTATAGGAGTAGGGGTGCTCAGAGCATCAATTTTAACAGTAATTTGCGTTTTAGTATATTCATTAGTTACTTCATATTTCCCATTTAGTGACACAGTCACATCGGTATTTTTAGTTATAGCTACATTGGCTAGTGTTGTATATGGAGCTATATATGCTACATTAAAAATGGGAAGTAAAGGATGGCTTGTGGGGTTGCTAGTAGCAGTATTTTATATGTTAATACTTTATATAGTATCCTTATGCTTTGGAAATGACTTAGCATTAGGAGGAAAAGACGTAGTTAGATTAATCTTAGCATTAGCAGCAGGATCATTATCAGGAATGCTAGGAGTGAATCTATAGATATTATCAATTTTAGGAGGAATAAAAATGAAACATATAAAAACTATTAACAAATCTAACATTAAAGAAAGTTTAAAAAAACCAGGTTGTAAAGAGTGTGCTAACTCATGTCAATCAGCTTGCAAAACTTCTTGTACAGTAGCTAATTTAGAGTGTGAAAACTAATCATTTTAAAGGCAGTAACAAAAAGTTACTGCTTTGTGTTTAGTTAGGAGGAAAAATAATGGAATTAATTCATAAATTTAGACAAGGCAATGATTTTTATATTATAGATGTAAATTCAGGTGCAGTTCATGAAGTAGATGAGCTTGTATATGACATGTTAGACTCAGATAAACTTAAGAATAAAGACGAGTTAAAAGAAATATATAAGGATAGATACTCCAGTGAAGAAATTGATGACGTATATGAGGAATTACAATCTTTAGTTCATGAAGAAATGCTTTATTCTAAAGATTTATATGAAAATATAGCAATGATGAGTGGACAAGCAGAGGTAGCTATTAAAGCCCTTTGTCTTAATATAATTCATGATTGTAATTTGAAGTGCAAATATTGTTTTGCCGATGAAGGAGAATATAAGGGTTGTAGAAAAACCATGAGCGCACAAACAGGTAAAGACGCTATAGATTTTGTTATAAAAAACTCAGGGAAAAGAAAAAATATAGAAATTGACTTATTTGGTGGAGAGCCACTTATGGCCTTTGATATCATAAAGGAAATAGTAGATTATGGTAGAGAACAAGAAAAACTTCACAATAAAAATATTAGATTTACTATGACTACGAACTCCACTCTTTTAAATGATGAAATAATGGACTACCTTGATAAAAACATGGGAAATATAATCTTAAGTATAGATGGAAGAAAAGAAGTCAATGATAAAGTAAGAATACGATTTGATGGAACTGGTACCTATGAATCCATATTACCTAAAATAAAGAAAATGGTAGATATAAGAGATAAGTCTAAGACTTATTATGTAAGGGGTACTTTTACAAGAGAAAATACAGATTTCTTTGAAGATGTAAAGCATATGGTGGAGCTAGGCTTTGATGAAGTATCTATTGAACCAGTAGTACTTCCTGATGACCATGAACTTTCATTAAGAGAAGAGGACCTTCCTACAATTTTTGAACAATATGATAAATTATATGAATATATGGTTGAAAAATATAAATTAGGGAAATCTTTTAAATTCTATCACTTCAATATAGATTTACAAGGAGGTCCATGCATCTATAAGAGAATTTCAGGATGTGGAGCTGGACATGAGTATGTAGCAGTTACTCCTGATGGAGAAATATATCCTTGTCATCAATTTGTAGGCAATAAAGACTTTCTTATGGGAGATATATATGAAGGAGTTAAGGACTTTTCTATAGTTCAAAATCTTAAGGATGCTCATATATATAATAAACCTATATGTAAAAATTGCTGGGCAAGATTCTACTGTAGTGGAGGATGTCAAGCTAACAACTTTAACTTTAATGGTGATGTTCATGTGCCATATGAATTAGGTTGTAAAATGCAAAAGAAGAGAATAGAGTGTGCTATTGCTTTAAAAGCGAAAACAATGAATAAATAATTGTGTTTTAAAGGGTAGAATTTAAAATTCTATCCTTGTTTTGATAAAAAATGAGGAATATACAGAAAATTAAATTATATATACTTGATTTTATCCATACAATACCTGTAAAATAAATAATAAATAGACAATTAGAAAAATACAATTAAATAACAGGAAGGGGATAACCATGAGGAGGAAAAATAGAAAAAGTGGAATTGTAGTTATCATAGCAATAATATTAATAGGTCTTTTTGCATACGCTGGTCTTTATGGTGTGAATTTAGGTAATTATAGAATCAAGACCTTTGGAAGTAGTATTGATAAAGGACTTGATTTAGTAGGAGGAACCTCTCTTTTAATGGAGATAAAGGAGGAGAAGGTAGATCAAGCTGTTATAGATAGAACTATAGAGCTTATTTCTATGAGAATAAATAAAGATGGAGTAAGCGAAATTCCTATAACTCAAGAAGGCGAAAATAGAATTAGAATAGAAATACCCGGAGAGTTTGATACAGAGAAGGTTTTAGACACCATTGGTAAAACCGGTGAACTAACCTTTGAAGATCCAGATGGAAAAGTGATTTTAACTGGTAAAGAGGTTAAAGAAGCAGGAGCATATATATCTCAAGATAATAAGTATATTGTTAATCTTGAATTAAATGAAGATGGAACTGCAAAATTTGCGGAAGCAACTAAGACTTTCTTAAATAAAAGTATAGCTATAAAAATGGATGGTGAAATTTTAACTAATCCAACAGTTAATGCTGTTATTAGTGATGGAAAGGCAATTATTGAAGGTATGAGCTCTCTAGAAGAGGCAAATTCCATTGCTAGTATCATAACTTCAGGAGCTCTTCCAGTAAAAATAGAAGCTATTTCGGGTAAAACCGTAGGACCAACTATTGGAGCTGAAGCATTATCTCTTAGTAAAAAGGCAGCCATGATTGGTATAGCTTGCATAATACTATTTATGGTCGCATACTACAGGGTTCCAGGATTAATTGCTTCTGTGGCTATTGTTTTATATGTAAGCTTAGTACTTATTGTATTTTCACAATTTGGAGTAGTATTAACCCTAGCTGGTATAGCTGGATTGATACTTACCATTGGTATGGCTGTAGATGCTAATGTTCTCATATTTGAAAGAACTAAGGAAGAGTTACGGTTAGGAAAATCTATTAAGACTTCTGTAGAAGCAGGATATAATAGAGCATTATCATCAATTTTAGACTCTAACATAACTACAATTATAGCAGCGTTAGTGTTATATTTTCTAGGTTCAGGTTCTGTAAAAGGGTTTGCAGTAACACTACTTGTAGGTATACTTATAAGTATTTTTACCGCTCTCTTTGTTACTAAGTTCTTACTTAACAGTGCTGTAAATGCTGGGTGGATAAATAAGCCTTCATATTTTGGTGTGAGAGAAGGTAAAAAGCATGAGTTTAGTAGCTTAAAAATAATAGAGAAGACTAAAATATGGTTTGCGATATCAATAATTATAATTGCTATTGGAGTTGGATTTATAGCAACTAAAGGTTTAAATTATGGTATAGATTTCAAAGGTGGTACATTAATTACTTTAGATATGAATAAAGAATTCAATAAGGGTGATGTAAATGCTATTATTGATAAGTATGCTAAAGATAAATACTCTACAAAATTAGCTAATGAAGGAAAAGAGATACAAATTATTGTTCAAGAAGGGGTATTAAATGAAGAAAAGACTAATGCTCTTATTGGTGAAATAAAAGAAAAGTATTCATTAGAAGATAGTGCACTTATTGGCAAGGAAAGTATAGGAGCTACTGTTGGAAATGAATTAAAGAAGAAGGCGCTTTTAGCTTTAGGAGTTGCGTCTATAGCTATGCTTATATATATCACTGCTAGATTTGAATTTAGCTATGCAGCAGCATCTATTATAGCTTTACTTCATGATGTATTAATTACACTTTCTTTCTATGCTATATTTGGAATTCAAGCCAATTCACCATTTATAGCAGCTATTTTGACTATAGTAGGATATTCTATTAATGATACTATTGTTATCTTTGATAGAATAAGAGAAAATGTTAAGAGGAACAGGAGGATGGATCAATTAGAAGTTGCTAATATGAGTATAAAAGAAACTATGACTAGAAGTATAAATACATCCTTAACAACACTTATAACTATAGTGGCAGTTTATATTCTAGTCCCATCCATAAGAGAGTTTTCACTTCCGCTTATAGTGGGAATTGCCTGTGGAGCGTATTCTTCAATATTTATAGCTTCACCACTATGGGTAATAATTAAAAATGCAAAGCAAAAGAAGAAAGCTAAGGTAGTAGCATAATATAAACAAAGTTCATGGCGAAAAACATTTTATCATGTTTTTCGCCATTTTTATAATAATTTGTTTGTAAAATTGTCAGTTTTAAATTATAATATATTTGTT
Source organism: Clostridium sp. UBA7503 (assembly GCF_002477055.1). Classification (NCBI taxonomy): domain Bacteria; kingdom Bacillati; phylum Bacillota; class Clostridia; order Eubacteriales; family Clostridiaceae; genus Clostridium; species Clostridium sp. UBA7503. Next base: position 31,468 of record NZ_DLNT01000041.1, on the reverse strand, counting down.
TTCTATAAATAGATTTCTTAAACTCCATAATATGTACAAGTAATATGGAGTTAGAAGTTTTTGTTCAAAGAGAATGTGATCACTGAAGTATATCAAGAAAATATAAGGGATCAAAAAACTACTCATGGAACTAATTTGGAGGAGCGCATATGGAGTATAGTATGAATAGGAAAGATAATGATCCGTTTCTATTAGGAAATATGAAAATTGCATTAAACAGAATTGTGAAAGCTATCAATGAGAGAGAAAAGATAGTTATATATGGCTATCATGACTTTGATAGCGTATGTGCCATATCTCTTCTTATGTTAGTATTACGATATGTAAATAGTGATGTAGAGTATTATATACCCAGTGTATATAGAAATGATAGAAATTTAAGTAAAGAAGATATAGAGAATAATTTATTATGTCTTGGAGCAAATTTAATTATAACAGTTGGTTGTGGAGTTAAATCTAAAGCAGAAATACAACTTTGTAAGGAAAACAATATAGATATAATTGTAACGGATTATCATAATCACATAGTAGAGGATAATAATTGTATAACAATAAATACCTATCAAACAAATTGTAATTATCCTTTTAAGGATTTTACAGCTTGTTCCCTTATATATAAATTCATAGAAGTTATAGCTTCTTATTATAAGATAAGTTGCACACAAAAGTATTTAGATTTAGTAATGATGGGTATAATTACAACAGAGATAGAAATAGAAGAAGAGAATAAATACTTTGTAGAAGAAGGTTGGAAAAAATTAAAACAAACTAATAACTATGGGGTTAGGGCGTTGATAAGAGAACATGAGCGGAATTATGGTGGTATAATGAAGTTTTATGATGAAGGTATTATAAAGCTCTTACCAAAGATGATTTCCAAGAATAAGCTAGATAATGCAAGAATAATTGTTGAACTTTTTACTACTAATGATAGTTATAGAGCAAAGCAAATATCAAAATACTTATATAAAGAGGTTATGATGAGTTTAGAATAGAATAATATATATATAAGCATTTAAATATACATATTTTTTAAAGTATTGCATTAAATATCAAGGTTAATATATAATTTAATTATGGTAAAGATGTGTTTGGGTAAAGGCTTTAGGAGGAGTAGAAAATGAATTTAAAGGATAAAGTTAGAATAATAGAAGATTTTCCGAAAAAAGGTATAAGTTTTAAAGATGTAACTACTTTACTTCAAGACAGAGAGGCATTAAGAGAGTCAATAGATATTATTGCCAATCATTTGAAGGATAAAAAAATTGATATAGTAATAGGACCAGAGGCTAGAGGTTTTTTATTTGGAGTGCCAGTAGCTTATGCTTTAGCAGCTGGATTTGTGCCAGTTAGAAAACCTGGTAAATTACCCTATGAAACTATTAAAACTTCCTACGATTTAGAATATGGAAGTGATGCGTTAGAAATTCATAAAGATGCTATTAAAAAAGGTCAGAGAGTAGCGATTGTTGATGATTTACTTGCTACAGGAGGAACTGTAGCTGCTGTTGCAAAGCTTGTTGAGGAATCAGGTGGAGAAGTTGTAGCCATAGACTTTTTAATAGAACTAACAGAACTTAAAGGTAGAGAAAAAATAGCGCAATATGATATTATGTCTGTTATAGACTATCCATTTTAGAATTGAACATAAATTGCAATAATTTGGGTTATAGTATATAATTATTACTGAGTTTAAATAGGTGGCTGGTTCATTAACCAGCCTTTAATTTTAGGAGTGTATTACAATGATTGATAAATTGATAGAAAAAATTAATAGTAATTGTCACAATGTAGATATCAATTTTGTAAATAAGGCCTATGAATTTTCTGTAAATGCCCATAAAGAACAAAAAAGAGAGTCAGGAGAGCCTTATATTATTCATCCTTTAGAAGTAGCTTGTATTTTGGCTGAACTAGGACTTGATACCTCTACCATAGTGGCAGGTCTTTTACATGATGTAATTGAAGATACAGAATATACATATGAAGATGTTTGTAACATCTTTTCTATAGAAGTGGCAGATTTAGTAGAAGGGGTATCTAAGCTAGGTAAAATAAAATATAAGTCAAAAGAGGAACAACAAGCAGATAATGTTAGAAAAATGCTTCTTGCTATGGCTAAAGATATAAGAGTAATACTTATAAAATTGGCTGATAGATTACATAACTTGAGAACGTTAAAATACATGCCGGAGAATAAGCAAAAGGAAAAGGCTAAGGAAACTCTAGATATATATGCTCCTTTAGCTCATAGGTTAGGTATATCAAAAATAAAGTGGGAGCTAGAGGATTTAGCATTAAGATACTTAAATCCTACAGAATATTATGACTTAGTAAAGCTGATTTCAGATAAGAGAAATGAAAGAGAAGAGCAAATAAGTCATATCATATCACAACTTAAATTAAATCTTAATATGGGTGGAATTACAGCAGAAATAGAAGGTAGACCAAAGCACTTCTATAGTATTTATAGAAAAATGATAAAAAGTAGTAAAACCATAGATCAAATATTTGACCTTACAGCAGTGAGGATATTAGTAGACGATATTGGAAATTGTTATGCTGCATTGGGAATAGTACATACTATGTATAAGCCTATACCGGGTAGATTTAAGGACTATATTGCTATGCCTAAACCTAATATGTATCAGTCACTTCATTCAACAGTAATAGGGCCTTTCGGAAAACCCTTTGAAATACAAATTAGAACCTTTGAAATGCACAGAACTGCTGAATATGGTATTGCAGCTCACTGGAAATATAAGGAAAGCGTTCAAGATGAGGATAAATCTCTAGATTCAAAGTTATATTGGCTTAGAGAAATGTTAGAATGGCAAGGAGAGACTTCTGACGCGGAAGAATTTATGGAAGGATTTAAGATAGATTTATTTTCAGATGAGGTATTTGTGTTTACTCCAAAGGGCGATGTTATAAATTTGCCAAATGACTCTACACCTATAGACTTTGCCTATGCTATCCATACTGCAGTAGGTCATAAGTGTGTTGGAGGTAAGGTAAATGGGAAGATAGTACCTCTAGATTATAAGCTCAGAACAGGAGAAATTGTAGAGGTAATTACAGCTACTAATTCAAAAGGACCTAGCATAGATTGGCTTAATATAGTTAAGAGTAATCAAGCAAGGAGTAAAATTAAACTTTGGTTTAAAAAGGCAAATAGAGAAGAGACCATAGCAAAGGGGAAAGAATTAGTAGATAAAGAGTGTAAGAAACAAAATTGTATATTTTCTCAAGTAATTAATGAAGATATTATTGAGAAAATTATTAGAAGATATAACCTAAAGAACATGGATGATTTATACCATGGGGTAGGCATTGGAGACATAAACCCTAATAATATGATAAGTAAGCTAAAGGATGCTTATGATAAAGAGAGCTCTAAGCAGTTAAAACTTGATGAATTAAGGTTAATTCATGAGGAAAAAAGTAAAAAACAAAAGAATAATACTTATTCTGGAGTTACAGTTAAAGATATGTCTAATATTCAAGTAAGATTTGCAAAATGTTGTAGTCCTGTATATGGAGATGATATTATTGGATATATTACAAGAGGCAAGGGTGTATCTATTCATAGAAGTGACTGTAAGAATGTAATTAACTTACAGGACAAAGAAAGTCACAAAATAGTTGAAGTAGCTTGGGGAAAAGAAAATAAAGATAAATATATTGCTGACATAGAAGTAATAGCTGAGGATAGATTAGGTCTTCTTACAGATATTATAGAGATACTAGGGCTTGTTAAAGCTAATATTTTATCAATAAGTGCTGTAACAAATAAAAAAAATACAGCAGTTGTAAGCTTAAAAATAAATATTTCTAGTATAGAGCATTTAAAGGATATTCAAACTAAACTTAAGAAAATCAAGGATGTTAAGGATGTCTATAGAAAGAAACAATAAAAAGGAGTGCTTAATATGAGAGCTGTTGTACAAAGAGTTAAATCTTCAAAGGTTGAAGTAGATAATAAAGTTATTAGTGAAATAGAAAAAGGAATTAATTTACTTGTGGGAATAAGTAAGGAAGATACTAAAGAAGATATAGATTATATAGTAAGAAAAGTTCTTGGAATGAGAATTTTTGAAGATGAAGATGAGAGAATGAACTTTTCACTTCAAGATATAGAGGGGGAGCTATTAATAATATCTCAATTTACTCTATATGGTGATTGTAGAAAGGGAAAGAGACCTGATTTTATGAAGGCACAAGGTGGAGATGCTGCTAGAGAATTATATAATGAACTAGTAGAAGCCTTTAAAAAAGAAATCCCTAATCTAAAGACTGGGGAATTCGGAGCTGATATGAAGGTTGAAATTATAAATGATGGACCAGTAACACTTTTATTAGAGAGTAAGAAAGATTTTTAAAATTTTAAGAAATATATGGCATTTTGAGGTGATATTATGATTATAAAAAGAATGATGGCAGGAGTTTATGCTGCTAACTGTTATATATTATTTGATAAAGAAACAAAGGAAGCTGTAGTTTTAGACCCGGGTGGAGACATCGATGATGTATGTAAAGCTCTTAATCAATTAGAGGCTAAGGTTAAATATATCATATTAACTCATGGTCACTTTGATCATACTACAGGGGTAGATGGATTAAAGGCTGAAACAGGAGCAACTGTAGCTATGGCTAAAGAAGATAATGATATGATTTTAAATAATATAATGTATTATGGACCACTTATTGAAGGAGGAGCAGAACTTTTATTAAAACATGGTGATATATTAAAGTTTGGTAATTATAAAATGGAAGTTTTAGCAACGCCAGGACATACACCAGGAGGAATAAGTCTTTTAGTAGATGGAAATGTGTTTACTGGAGATACTCTATTCAAGGGGTCTGTTGGCAGAAGTGATTTAGCTGGTGGAGATCATAATGAGCTTATAACAAGTATTAAAAATAATTTAATGCCTCTTAGTGATAATGTGGCAGTTCACCCAGGTCATGGACCAAGTAGTACCATAGGCCAAGAAAGAATGGAAAACCCATTTCTATAGGTAAAAATTTAAACTGTATATTGGGTTATAAGAAGGTAATTTGAAATAAGGATTTGATAAATATGACAAAGGATATAAAGTCTATAAAAGTAAAGCTAAGTAATATGAATTTTAGATATGATATATTTCTTATGATAAATCTATTTTATAGTTTTATTAATATAGAATTTGTAAATGAGGAATTTGATTTATCTATAGATATAGATGAAGAAGCAGGAAGTATTATAATTGAAGGAACCGAAGAACTCTTTAATTATGAAATCAATAGAAATTATAAGCTTTCAGAGGAAGTTAAAAAGTCCTTATTCATATATCTTAGAAATATCACTGGCAAGGTTCTTCCATGGGGAACTTTAGTTGGTATAAGGCCTTCTAAAAAAGCACTAGATCTTTTAGAAAAAGGATATAGTGAAGAAGAGGTAATAAAAGAATTTAAGGATAGACATGAAACTAGCAAGGAGAAGACAAAGCTTTGTATTGATGTAGCTAAGTACGAAAAAAGCGTAGTTAACAAAGATAAAGATACTATAAGTATATATGTTGGTATGCCTTTTTGTCCAACTAGATGTGTTTATTGTTCTTTTACCTCAAATCCTATAGGTGGAAAGTCAACTTTAGTTAAAGACTATCTTAATGCTATTACCAAGGAAATAAAAGATATAAGTAAATATGTTTCAGAAAAGAATTTAACTATTGAAAGTGTCTATTTTGGAGGAGGCACTCCTACTTCTGTAAATGATGAAGAGTTTGAATATATAATGAATAAGATATATAAGTGCTTTGTTGAAGGTAAGGGTGTTAAAGAATTTACTGTAGAATGTGGAAGGGTAGATAGTATAACAGAAAGAAAACTTCAATCTATGAAAAAATATAAGGTTCATAGGATTAGTATAAATCCTCAAAGTATGAATGATGATACTTTAAAAAACATTGGTAGGAATCATAGTAGTAAGGATGTAGAAAACTGCTTTAATCTAGCACGAAGTCTAGGCTTTGATAATATAAATATGGATATGATAGTTGGTCTACCAGGAGAAGAGCTAAGTCATATAAATAGAAGTTGTGAAGAAATACTTAAACTAAATCCAGATAGCATAACTATACATGGTATGTCTATTAAAAGAGGCTCTAGACTATATGAAAATCTAGTTAATAAGGGACAGTTTACTATTCCTAATCAACATGAGTTAAATGCTATGTATGAAGCTACAAAAAATCTTTCTTTAGACTTAAATATGAAACCTTATTATATGTATAGACAAAAAAATATGGTAGGTAACATGGAGAATGTAGGCTACTGTAGAGATGAAAAAATATGTATATATAATATTCAGATGATAGAGGAAAAACAAACTATTATAGCTCTTGGAGCAGATGGAGTTTCAAAAGTTGTTTTCCTAGATGAAAATCGAATAGAGAGATTTGCAAATGTTAAGGATGTAAAAGAGTATAATAGTAGAATAGAAGAGATGATAGCTAGAAAGATAGAATTACTCAATACACTATATTAAAACAATTATGTACATAGGTTTTAAAGAAAAATTCATTTGGGTAATGATATTATAATATATTTTAGACTTAATAAGTAAATAGGAGGAATTTAAATGGGAGAATCACTTAATGGACTTAAAAGAACCATTATGTGTGGTGAAGTAAGAGAATCAAATATCTCTGAAAAAATCACTGTTATGGGTTGGGTCCAAAGAAAGAGAAATTTAGGAAGTTTAGTTTTTGTTGATTTAAGAGACAGAACTGGATTGTTACAAGTTGTATTTGGTGAAGAAATAAATAAAGAAGCCTTTGAAAAAGCTGATTTAGTTAAATCTGAGTACTGTATAGCTGTTACTGGAGAGGTTATAAAAAGAGAATCTCCTAATAAAAATTTACCAACAGGAATGGTAGAGCTTAAAGGAGAAAATATTAAAATACTTTCAGAATCAGAGACTCCACCTATATATATTAAAGAAAACTTAGATGCTAGTGAAAATATAAGATTAAAATATAGATATTTAGATCTTAGAAGACCAGATATGCAAAAAATATTAATGATTAGACATAAAGCTGGAAAAGTAGTAAGAGATTATCTAGATGAAAATGGATTCTTAGAAATGGAAACACCAATGCTTACTAAGAGTACTCCAGAAGGAGCTAGAGATTACTTAGTTCCTAGTAGAAATTATCCAGGAATGTTTTATGCATTACCTCAATCTCCACAAATATTTAAGCAATTATTAATGGTTTCTGGATATGATAAATATTTTCAAATAGTTAAATGTTTTAGAGATGAAGATTTAAGAGCTAATAGACAACCAGAATTTACACAAATAGACTTAGAGATGAGCTTTGTTGAAATGGATGATATTATAGCCTTAAATGAAGGTCTTCTAAAAAGAGTATTTAAAGAAGTTATAGATGTAGATGTACAACTTCCAATAAAGAGAATGCCTTATGCAGAAGCTATGAATAAATATGGTAGTGATAAGCCAGATTTAAGATTTGGTATGGAGATACAAAATATTACTGAAGCAGTAAGAGGTACAGATTTTGCTGTATTTAAAGGAGCCATTGAAAATGGTGGTTCAGTAAGAGCTATTGTAGCTAAAAACTGTTCAGACATGGGTAGAAAGAAAATTGACAAACTAGGTGAGTTTGTTAAAACCTACAAGGCAAAAGGTCTTGCTTGGATAGCTTATAAAGAAGGAGAAATAAAATCTCCAATAGCTAAATTCTTCTCAGAAGAAGATATGGCTAAATTACTAAGTGCTGCTGGAGCAGAAGTAGGAGATTTAGTTTTAATAGTTGCAGATGTTGATAGTGTAGTACTTCAATCTCTTGGAGCTTTAAGATTAGAACTCGCTAAGGAACTTGGAATCTTAGAAGAAAACAAAGAATTTAACTTTGTATGGATTACTGAATTCCCAATGTTTGAATATGACGAAGAAGAGAAGAGATTCGTAGCTCTTCACCATCCATTCACAGCACCTATGGATGAAGATTTAGAACTTCTAGAAACAGATCCAGGAAGAGCTCGTGCCAAGGCTTATGATATAGTATTAAATGGAGAAGAACTTGGTGGAGGAAGTATAAGAATCCATGATACAAACCTTCAACAAAGAATATTTAATCTTCTAGGCTTTACTGATGAAAGTGCGTGGGAAAGATTTGGATTCTTACTAGAGGCATTCAAATATGGACCACCACCACATGGCGGACTTGCATATGGTTTAGATAGAATGGTTATGTTCCTTGCAGGAACTGATAACATAAAAGATGTTATTACCTTCCCTAAAAATCAAAATGCTTATTGCCCAATGAGTGAGGCACCTAATGTAGTTGATAAAAAGCAATTGATTGATTTAGGAATAGAAGTAAGTAAAGTAGAAAAATAATTTAATAGAAGATTTATTATTATAGAGAATAATAATAAGTTATATGGACATAATAACTTTATAAAACTATTGATACTTAGTGATTAATATTTATTTTACAATTGCAATTTAATTACAATTGCTATATAATAATACTAAAGAATATTCTGCTGTGTGCGTGGAAATGGTTTATATTGAGCCAACATTTAAACGTTGTGGCTGATGTTCTCGTTATGGAGTGTTGACTGACTATTTTATAGTTGGTACCAGAAGTAATGAGGCGATTCCACCCCTGGTAGACAGGGTTCAAATACATCATTAATACGGCATGGTGGGTATCAATAGTTTTAATATTAAGGAGTAAATACTTTGTATTTACTCCTTTTTAGATAGACTTTATATACATAGAGTTCTTAGCGTCTATTAAAGTTAGCCATGGGATAAAATATAGTGCATTTTATAATAAATTTATAAGATGCACTATTATGGAATATTATTCCTCAACATTTCCTAGTTTACGTTGATTTCTTCTGATTTTTAATTTTTGCATCAATCTACTCAAAGTAGATACTAAAATAATTCCAACAGCTATAACTCCTGCTAAAGAAAGAGTTTCGATTCCATTATTTAAGGAACCAAATACATTCCCTTCAACTGCTTCAAAAACTGTATAATACATTCCACTTCCAGGAACTAAGGGAATAAGAGAACAAACTAAAAATAATGTTACAGGATTTTTTAAAACTCTAGAGAAAATTTCAGCATATATACTGATGCTTATAGATGCTATAAGCATAGCTAAGATGTTAGAGTTAGATAAGTTCAGAGTAAGGCTGTAAAAAAACCATCCAACGGCACCACCAAGGGCTGCAAAGAACAAGTTTTTATCCCTTACATTAAAGAGAACTCCAAAGCCTAAGGAAACAATAAATGCATATATAACTTGAAAAAACATTTTACATCCCTCCTAGAATAGACATCCATATTTTAAAACTAAAGGCAGCTCCAATAGCAATGGCTCCAGCTATCATAATAGCTTCCAGAGTTCTTGAAAGACCTGAAAGTAAATCTCCAGATATAGTATCACGAATAGCGTTAGTAATAACTAAGCCTGGAACAAGTAACATAATTGAACCAATAATTATCTCATCTTTATGAAATATAGGATTTATGTAAGAAAAGAAAAGACCAATTATAGCTGCTAAAGCACCACCTGCCACATTAATGAAAAATTCATTAACACTTAAACGAGATAACATGGAAGACAATAAATTAATCAAAACTCCTGCGCCAAAAGCTATAATGAAGTCACTAAGGCTGCCACCAAAAAGCAGGGTAAATGTACCAGTAGTTACTCCAGCAAAAAAGGTTTTTATACTGTTAGAATACTTTGGAAAGCTACGTATATATTTCAATTCTTTTCTAAGTTCATCTAAAGTTAAAGGATGACTTTGTATTTGTCGAGATAAATTATTAATTAAGGCTACCTTTTCTAAATCTGTTGCTCTAGAAGTAATTCTCTTAATTATGGTACTATTCCTACCGTTTTCATCCATAGTTGAAGTGATTATTGCTGTAGGAGATACAAAGCTTTCTGCATTATCTATGCCATAAGACTTACATATCATATTTATTGTTTGCTCAACTCTGTAGGTTTCACCACCATTTTCAAGCATTATTTTTCCGGCCTCTGCAGCCAAATTTACTATATTATCAGTAATCATAATGGTACTCCTTTTGTTATATTAGGTATCTGAAAATAAATAATAAGTCGAAGATGAGAAGTATATTTTGAGTTAGACAAGGAAACAGGTTCCGCAGATAGTAGCACTATCTAAGGATTCTGTTGACAAAGGATAACACAAAATAGACGAGGGTTCTGGCTTATTTATTTTTTGAAGATGCCTTAACTAAAACATATACAATATCTTATTATTAACATTCATCAAAGATATTATAGAACAAAAAACAAGATAATGTATAATTGTTAGAATAATAAATTTATTATATTACAATATTGTGTTAAATTTATTATATAGGCAAATATTATAAGGTTACAATAATCAAGGAAAACTTTCAATATGATATTGTTTTCAAGTTTAGGGTCAATTATAGAGATAGCTAAGGGGGATTTTATGGATAATGTAAATATATTATTAGAAAGTCTAATTAGTAACTTAAAAGAAGGAATTCACATAGTCGATAGTAAGGGGAAGACCATCTATTATAATCATGCCATGGAAAACATAGAAGGTATGAAAAGTGAAGAGGTTATGGGAAAGGAAATTCAAGAGTATCTTAGGGATATAGAACATTCAACTATATTAGGAAGTTTAAAAAGTGGACACACCTATAGGGATACTATACAAAACTATAGTAATGGAGCAGGAAAGATAATAACAAGTGTAAACTCTACTATTCCAGTAATGGTAGATGGAAAAGTTGAAGCAGTAATTGAGATAGCTAGAGATATGACACAAATAAAGAAATTAAATGAAACTATATGTCAATTAGAAAATAAAAGTAAATCAAAGAAAAATTATTATACCTTTAATGATATTATAGGAAGTAGTAAGGTACTAAATGAAGAGATATTAAAAAGTAAAAGAGCTAGTATATCTAATTCTTCAGTACTTATATATGGAGAAACTGGATGTGGTAAGGAACTATTTGCACAAGGTATACATTATGAAGGAATAAGAAGAGACAAGCCATTTATAGCTATTAACTGTGCTGCTATACCAAGTGCACTGTTAGAGGGAATGCTATTTGGAACAGTTAAAGGTAGTTTTACAGGAGCAGAAAATAAAAAAGGTCTTTTTGAAGAAGCTCATAGAGGAACTATTCTACTTGATGAAATAAATTCTATGGATCCATATTTACAATCAAAATTATTAAGAGTACTTCAAGATGGATATATAAGACCACTAGGAAGTAATAAGATTATTGATGTAGATGTGAGGATTATAGCAACAATAAATGAGGAAGCAGACAAACTTATAAGAGAGGGAAAGCTTAGAAAAGATTTTTATTATAGATTGAGTGTAATTAAAGTAATGATACCACCACTTAGAGAACGTAAAGAAGATATAAGCCAGTTATGTAATTTTTTTATAAACTATTATAATGGTATTTTATATAGAAATGTAAAAGGAATTAGTGAAGATATTATGGAGGGATTTTTAAATTATAGTTGGCCTGGAAATGTAAGAGAACTTAAGAATAATATAGAAAGTGCTATGAATATGGTTGAAGATGGAGAAATATTAACAAAGGAGTGCTTTGGTAATAAGATTAATTCTGTAGTAGAAGCAACTGCAAAAGAGGGATTTAAAGGAGATATCCCTTTAAATGAATATATAGATAGTCTTGAAAAAAATATAATAGAAAAAAGCTATAAAAAGAACAATAAAAACATAACAAAAACTTCAGAGGAATTAAAAATATCAAGGCAAAATCTTCAATATAAACTTAAAAAATATAAATTACTATAGTTAACTATTTTTTCTGGGGATATAATATAAACAATATGTTAATAAAAATAATAAATTAAATATTAAAAAGATTTAGAAATATGTATGCCTAAAATTCGGCAAAGCGTATGCAAATAATTTTTCATACGCTTTTTAAGTGGATAGAACCTAAGTAAATATAGAAAAATTTTTTGCGGTAAATTTTAAAAAGTGATGAAATTATATACATTTAACCTATTTAAAGTTATGAAAGTCTCTAAATAATGTATTTTCTTTGGCATGGGAATTGCTCTAGTAAAATATAGAATTTATAAAAATAATTTAATCACGAGGGGGATTTTACAATGGAAAATGTCAAGGTAGCAATTTGGGGCTTTGGAGCTATGGGAAGTGGAATGGCAAAAATGCTATTAACTAAAAAAGGTGTAGACATAATAGGGGTTTGTGATATGCACCCTGATAGAGCTGGGAAAAGTATTTTTCAAGTTTTGGGAGAAGAAAAAGGAGATAGGGAAGATGTAATAATAAAAGCTAACATAGATGAAGTATTAACAGAAAAATGCTGTGATATTTGTTTATGTGCAACAGATTCTTTCACAAAAAATGCTTTTCCAAAGTTGAAATCTGTACTTGAGAAGAAAATAAATGTTATTTCTACAGCAGAAGAAATGTCTTATCCTCAAGCTAAAAATCCTGAACTAGCTGCAGAGTTAAATAGAATTGCAAAGGAAAATGGAGTTACAATTCTTGGAACAGGTATAAATCCAGGATTAATCATGGATTTACTTGTTGTATGTTTAACAGGTTGTATGACTGAAGTAACTCATGTTGAAGCAAAGAGAGTAAATAGTTTATCACCATTTGGACCAGCGGTTATGGAAGAACAAGGAGTTGGGATGAAGGTTGAAAATTTTAATGCAGGAGTTAAGGATGGAAGTTTAGCAGGGCATGTTGGATTTATAGAATCTGTAAATATGATAGCTGATTCTATGGGTTGGAAAGTGGATAAGTTTGAACAACAAATGGCTCCAATAGTAACTACTGTAGATAGAAAGTCACCTTATGGCTTTGCAGCTGCTGGAGATGTTGCAGGTGTTAATATGACAGGTCAAGGATATGTTGATGGAGAAGTAAAAATAGATATGATTCATCCACAACAAATAGAACCTGAAATGGAAGGTACATTTACTGGAGATTACATCACAATAAAAGGTACACCAGAAGTTAATATGTCAATTAAGCCAGAGGTTGATGGTGGACTTGGAACAATTGCTATGTGCGTTAATATGATTCCACATGTAATTAATGCAAATCCAGGATTAAAAACTATGATAGATTTACCAGTACCAAGGGCTATAATGGGAGACTTTAGAAATTTCATAGATAGATAAACTTTATTTAATTATAGATATTTACTTCGGAGGTGAAGGTGTTGATTAAGAAGAACACATTTATTGAAATAGAAACAGTGGTATTACAATGTGAGGATAGATCGCCAGCAATTCCAGAAGATACAAAGAAAACTCCACTTAAAATGTGGGTTAGGGGTTTTGTAAATTCAGATTGTGAACTGGGTGATGAAGTTGAAATCACTACAACTATTGGAAGAACTATGAGAGGTATAGCTAAGGTGGTAGAACCTTCATATTCTCATAATTTTGGTAGATATGTAAGTGAAATAGCCTATATTGGAAAGCAAGCTAAGGAAATGATTTTCAATAAATAGTTATACAGAAAGTAGGTGATTGATATGAATAAGTACGAAGAGGTTATGAGCAGAAAAAATCAAATTATGATTAAGTCTGTAGGAATGGATTTTGACAAATATGAAAAGGGAAGTATAGCTTTTGATTATGAAGCAATGATGAGAGATATAGGATACTCCCTAAGTGATATTATGAAAATTCAACGAGAGGTAGGCGTTGGAAATACACCTCTCTTAGAATTAAGAAATATTACTGCCTTGGCAAGAAAGGTATCAAAGACTGGAAAAGCAGCTAGGATATTTGTTAAGGATGAAAGCTGCAATCCATCTGGAAGTTTTAAAGATAGAAGAGCATCTGTATCTGTGTATGATGCTAAGGAAAGAGGCTATAAGGGTGTAGCATCAGCTACTTCTGGAAATTATGGAGCAGCAGTAGCATCTCAAGCAGCTATGAAGGGGTTAAAATGTACCATAGTTCAAGAATGTTATGATTCTAAAAAAGTAGGACAACCGGAGATTATAGAGAAGGGTAGAAAGTGTGAATGGCTAGGGGCTGAAGTTTTACAATTAACAGTAGGACCAGAATTATTCTACACCTATCTAGAGACTTTAGAAGAAACGGGTTTTTATAATGCATCATTATATTCTGCTTATGGAATAGCTGGAGTTGAAACTTTAGGTTATGAGATAGCTACAGAATGTAGAGAGAGATTTGGAAAGGATCCAGAAGCTGTAGTAATTACCCATGCAGGTGGTGGAAATGTTACTGGTACTGCAAGAGGACTTATAAAGGCAGGAGCAAATAATACAAAAGTTATTGGAGCTTCTGTAAATTTACAAGGTCTTCATATGGCAAGTGATAAAGCATTTAATAGAAAATCCTTCACTACTGGACACACTGGATTTGGTATTCCATTCATGGTATGGCCAGATAGAAGTGACGTTCCAAGAAGTGCTGCAAGACCTCTTAGATATTTAGATAGATATGTAACCTTGCCACAAGGGGAAGTGTTCTACATGACTGAGCTTTTAGCACAGCTTGAAGGACTTGAAAGAGGACCAGCTGGAAATACTTCTTTAGCAGCAGCCTTTGTAATAGCTCAAGAGATGGAGGATGATGCAATTTTAGTAGTTCAGGAGACTGAGTATACTGGTGCCGGAAAGCATATAGTTCCACAATTAACCTTTGCAAAGGAAAATGGAATTAAAGTGCTTAGAGGTAATCCAATGGATGAAGTTCCAGGAGAAAATATTATACTTCCAGAGGATCCATCTTATTTGCAAATAGTTAATAAAGAGCTAGACGATTATAGAAAATCATTAATTAAAAACACAGTAAAGCTTTTAAAGGAAAAGGAAATTGGACAGGTAGATTTAGATTTCTTATGTGAGGAAACAAAACTTAGAAAAGAAACAGTAATAGATATTCTTAAAGAATTTGGGGTTAATGTGAAATAGAGTTAATAAGTAAATAGGGTAAAGATAAATAATGTGTGAAATAATAAGAAACCATTAGGGGGAGAGAAGTAGTGAAAAGAGAAGACGATTTTGAAGTAAGAAGAAAACATTTAGAAAGTTTAAGTGATGAAGAATTATATGAAAGGTTTTGGAAATTGACAGAAGAAATAGTAAATCCAATGGTGGATTTAGCATATGGAAATACATCATCCTCTATAGAAAGGTCAGTACTTCTTAGAATGGGTTTTTCAAGCATAGAATCTCAAGCTATAGTTCAAGAAGGCTTAAAATCAGGACTTCTTGGAAAAGGTATGGGAAACGTAGTTTTAAAATATGCAAAATTAAAGAGTGTGCCATATTTAGAAGCTGGTAGAGAACTTGGAGAAGGAAAAGGCTGGAATGAAGTAACTAATTTGTTTGGGGGGGATAAATAATGCTAGATATAAATAAGAAAATAGATGTAGCAGAAATACTTAAGGACTTAGATAGGTATGAACCTAAAAGAAGAGGTTGGCATTGGAGAGAAGAATATAAAGAGCCAATGGGAGAGTTTAAATATAAGGAAATATCAAAACCCCTAAAAAATAGTAAAGCACTTCCATCAGCAACCAGCTTTGCTAATATAGACCCTCAACCAAAAGCTGTAATAACTTCAGAAATAGCTTCAGGAAGATTTGAAGATGATATTAGAAGAATGAGAATGGCAGCTTGGCACGGTGCAGATCATATAATGGTTATAAGAACATCAGGACAAAGTCACTATGATAGTTTAATTGAAGGAAGTCCAGAAGGAACTGGTGGAGTTCCAATAACTAGGAAAGAAGTTAGAGCTACAAGAAAAGCTCTTGATATGATAGAGGAAGAAGTAGGAAGACCAATAAATTTCCACTCCTATGTATCAGGGGTTGCAGGTCCAGATATTGCTGTAATGTTTGCAGAAGAAGGAATAAATGGAGCTCACCAGGATCCTCAATATAATGTACTTTACAGAAACATAAATATGGTTAGATCCTTCGTTGATGCAGCAGTAGCAAAACATATAATGGCATGGGCTGATATTTTACAAATAGATGGAGCACATAATGCAAACGCAACTGCAATGAAGGGTTATAAGGTAATGCCTGAACTTATGGTTCAACATGCTATAAATTCAAAATTCTCTGAGAAGGTTGGTATGAAACAAAGCAATATATCACTATCTACAGTACCACCAACAGCACCACCAGCTCCATGTTTAAGATATGATTTACCTTATGCTGTAGCACTTAGAGACTTATTTAAGAACTATAAAATGAGAGCGCAGATGAACACAAAATATATGGCATCTTGTACTAGAGAAGCTACAGTAACCCATTCATTAAACTTGTTAATATCTGAACTTACTTCAGCAGATATTCAAAGTACAATCACTCCTGATGAAGGAAGAAATGTACCTTGGCATTATAATAATATCCATGCTGTAAATACAGCTAAGCAAGCTTTAATTGGTATGGATGGCTTAATGGATATGATAGAGCTTAAAAAGGATGGATATCTTCCAGAGAAGGTTAGAGAACTTAAGGAAAGAGCAGTATTATTCCTAGAGGAAATGATTGAAAATGGTGGATACTTCAAAGCAGTAGAAGATGGATTCTTTGTAGATTCAGGAGAATATCCAGAAAGAAATAGTGATGGTATTGTAAGAAAGATAGATGGAGGTATTGCTGTTGATACAGTAGTTCCAAGAGATAAAGAATACTTTGCTCCAGTATGTGCTCACTTTGGATATAATAATGTTCCAGAAGAATATAACAAACCATGTGATGCAATAGATGAATGTACATTATGTAATCATAGCAAAATAGTTTATATAGATGAACTTGATGAAGAAGACAATGTTAATGTAAGAATGGCTAAAAATAGTAAAGAGGAAGGAACTATAATTCCAGAAGTAGAGTGGAAGAATGATGGCTATGTATCTACAACATTATTCCTTACTGAAGAGGAAAATATAGCAGAGGCTGCAGCCCTTGAAATAGGAAGAAGAATGAATTTAACTGATGTAGAGGTTATTCATAAACAGGTTATGCAAGATGCAGAAGGTACTTTAGTAGAAATCAAAGGTAGAGTAAGCTTTGCAATTAAAAAAGATGAACTTAAGATTCCAGAAAAGCAAGAGCTTTTACCAGATGATGTAATGAGAGATTACGTTAAGAATAATCCTATTAGAGTGGTAGCTGCTACTGTTGGAGAAGATGAACACTCTGTTGGTCTAAGAGAAATTATAGATATTAAGCATGGTGGTATTGAAAGATATGGTATAGATGTAGTATATCTTGGAACTTCTTGTCCAGTAGAAAAGTTAATAGATGCAGCTATTGAGACAAAGGCTCAAGCTATAATAATGAGTACTATTATCACTCACAATGATGTACACACAAAGAACATGCAAAAGATTCATAATCTATGCATAGAAAAAGGTGTGAGAGACAAATTCATAATAGCTTGTGGAGGAACTCAAGTAACTAATGAAATTGCTGTAGCTCATGGTATGGATGCAGGCTTTGGTAGAGGAACTCATGGAAATAATGTTGCTTCCTTTATCATTGAAACCTTAATAAAAAAAGAACAATAATAATTTGAAGATTTATTATTAGATAAACTATATTAAATAATAATAAAATATATGATATTTATATAAAGTACTGGGGGTGTCTCAAATAATTAAACTAAGTTTACCTTAAGGATAGATTAATGCTTAGTAAAATTTTGAGGTATCCCCTTTAAACTAGGAGGGAAGCTATGAGAGTTGAATATTTAATAGCGGAAATCGGAAGTACAACCACTGTAGTAACAGCCTTTAATTTTAAAAAAGGAGTTGAGGTTGTAGGACAAGGTAAGGCCTTTACTTCTGTTTTACAAGGTGATGTAACCATTGGACTTAGAAATGCAATTAATGAAATGGAGGAACAGCTAGGAGAATCCATTGAATATGACAGGATGATAGGTACTAGTAGCGCTGCAGGAGGCTTAAAAATAACTGTTCATGGATTAGTACAAGATATGACAGTTAAAGCTGCAAAGGAAGCAGCCTTAGGCGCAGGCGGAATTATAAAAATGGTAACAGCAGGTAGGCTTAGAAGAACGGATATTAAAAAAATAAAAGAAATAAATCCTAATCTTATAATGATTGCAGGTGGTACAGACTATGGAGAGAGGGAAACTGCCTTAGACAATGCTGAGATTATAAGAGATGCTGAGCTGAATATCCCTGTGGTTTATTGTGGTAATATAGCTAACCAAGAGGAAATAAAAGAGATATTTGAAGGTAGAGAGCTTTATGTAATAGATAATGTATATCCTAGGGTAGATGAATTAAATGTGGAGCCTGCTAGAGGAATAATTCAAGATGCTTTTGAAGTAAATATTGTTAAAGCAGGTGGTATGGATAAAATTAAGGAAATGGTGGATGGAGCTATAATGCCAACCCCTGGAGCTGTAATGGAAGCTACAAAGTTACTCTATGAAATAATCGGTGATGTAATAGTGGTGGATGTTGGAGGAGCTACTACAGATGTTCACTCGGTAACAGAAGGTAGTGTGGAAATTTTAGATATATTAGTGACTCCAGAACCAAAAGCAAAGCGTACCGTAGAAGGTGATTTAGGGGTATATGTAAATAGAGAAAATGTATTAGAGCTTTTACAAGCATACGAATTAGAAGGAAGAATTAAAGATAGTATAAGGAATTTCATTAAGCCTATTCCAACTACAGAAGAAGAGAAATATTGGAGTAGGATACTTACTCAAAAAGCTGTAAACACTGCCATAGATAGACATGTAGGGCAAATTAAAAGAGTATACAATTCAGGAAGAAAGTTTAGTGCCTATGGAAAGGATTTATCAATGGTTAAATATATCATAGGTACAGGGGGTGCTCTAACTAGGTTAGGTAAAGGCAAGGAAATGCTAGAGAGTATAAAGGATGTTAAGGGAGACATTACCATGCGTCCAACAAAAGAGGCAAAGGTACTCCTAGATAATATGTATATCATGGCCTGTGCTGGAGTTTTAAGTAGAGAAAATAAAGAAGCTGCAATAGAATTGCTTAAAGCTAGTTTAAATTTATAATAACAAATTAAATTTTTAGTTTCTGTAAAGGAGGAGAGTTAGAGAATGGAAAAATGTTATTCAGAAGTAGAATTAAATCAAGAAAATTTAACTTATAATACTGCCCTTGAACAAGAGTTATGGAAAGAAGAAGAAAAGGATAGATATCCTAGGATTGATATTGATTTAAAAAAATTAACTTACAATACTAAATTTTTATTAAATATGTGCAATGGAAAGATGATAGATATGGCTGTAGTAACTAAGGTATTTTGCTCACACCCTGATATAGTTAAAGGTGTTTTAGATGCGGGGGTAAAAACCATAGGAGATTCAAGAGTAGCTAATTTAAAAAAGATAGCAAATTTAAATTGTGAAAAGCTACTTCTTAGAATTCCAGCTCTTAGTGAAGTAAGAGAAGTAATCATGTATAGTGATATTTCCCTTAATTCAGAGATAGATACAATTAAGGCATTATCAAAGGAAGCTATAAGAGCTAAGAAAACTCATAAAATAATTTTAATGGTGGATTTAGGCGATTTAAGGGAAGGTGTTTTAGAGAAAGATGCACTAGAAATGTCCAGGGAAATTATTAAGTTGCCCAATATAAAGCTTATGGGGATAGGAACAAATTTAACTTGCTATGGAGGAGTAATACCTGATGAAGTAAATTTAGGAAGTTTACTTAAAATAAAAAACACCATAGAAGAAGAATTAAATATTAAGATGCCTATAGTATCAGGAGGAAATTCTAGTAGTTTATATATGGTAATGAATGAAACTATTCCAGAAGGAATTAATAATTTAAGACTTGGGGAATCAGTGGCTTTAGGAAGAGAAACCGCTTATGGAAGAGATATTCCAGGAATGTTTAAAGATGTGTTTACTTTAAGAGGTGAAATTATAGAAATTAAGGATAAGCCATCGGTACCAATAGGAAATATTGGTATGGATGCCTTTGGAGAGGTTCCAACCTTTAAGGATAGAGGAACAATAAAAAGAGCTATAATTTCAATGGGAAGACAAGATGTAAAAATTGATGGAATAATTCCTAGAGATGAAAAAATAATAATATTAGGTGGCAGTAGTGATCATCTTTTATTAGATGTAACGGAAAGTGAAGCTGACTACAGAGTTGGTGATATAATTTCTTTTGATGTAGATTATGGAGCACTATTATCTTCAATGACCTCATCCTATATAAATAAATTTATTCTGTAAGTATAATGGAATATCTCAAATATAAATGATTTTGAGATATTCTTTTATTATATTATCATTGTGAAAATGAAAAATATCTCTAAATTCTTATATTTATAATTTAATAGGTGTATAATATAAGAAAGAATAGTAATAGTGAAAAAAATATAAAAATGAGGAGAGGATTCCAATGGTTGATTTTAAAATTTTTACTGAAGACTTAAATGTAGCAGTAAGGAATCTACATGAAAAAGGTGCCTTTTTAACTGTAAAGGCTGGAGATGAAGTTAATACTATGACAATAGGGTGGGGAAATGTTGGATTCCAATGGGGAAAACCTATATTTACAGTGCTAGTAAGAAAGCATAGACATACCTTTTCTATTATAGAAAAAACTGATAACTTTACTGTAACAATTCCTCTTGATGATGGCTTAAAGGAGGAAATTAAATTCTGCGGTACTAAATCAGGAAGAGATTATGATAAATTTAAGGAATGTAATTTAAAACTAATTCCAGCTAAAACTGTAGATACTCCAATAATAGAAAAATCTAATGTATTGACTTATGAATGTAAAATAGTTTATAAACAAGAAATGAATCCAGAGTTTTTATCTGATGCAATAAAGAGCTCAAGTTATCCAGCAGAGGACTATCATGTGTTATATGTAGGTGAAGTAGAAGCTTGCTATAAACTATAGAATTGCATTTTAAATCGAATTAATGGCTTCCTATATAAATATTTGTATAGGAAGCTATTTTTATATGGAACTATAAAAATAGTTAACTATGAAGCTATTAAACTATATAACTAGTTAACTATTTGTTCTATTCATGCGGGTTCCAGGGTTTTATCATATAATACCAGTGAAAACACAATGAAAGTTCAAGGATTATGAAGCCATTTCTATAATTATAAACTGCTAAAATAAGTTAATATAGCTATTTGTATAACAAGGATAAGAGGAATACCAATAGTGAATTTTTTATGCTTAGTTTTATGTCTAAAAGTGCTCATACCAGCTAACATACCAATGGAACCTCCTATTATAGATATACAGATAAGAGCTTTTTCGCTAACTCTCCATTGCCTTTTTATTGCCTTTCTTTTATCTATTAACATTATAAAAAATCCAATTAGGTTTATTACTATTAAATATAAAATAAAATTATTAAACATAAGACCTCCTAAAGTATTTATATATTTAATTTATATTATATAAAAATAAAAAGCAATAAAGATATATTTATTTTAATGAGTTGTATTAGTTAAAATTACAACGTAAATAACTCTCATCCATTGTTCAATTTAGTAATAAAATACAACTAATTATTTAGGATAAAATGTATTTTATAGTTAAATAGTTATTCAAATATACAAAATGTGCATGAAAGTATCAATTTCACACATGAAAGTTCATGGAAATAAAAAGGAAAAAGATGAAATTTGTAGAATTATAGTTTGTAATAAATATTTGGGGGGATAATTTTGACGAAATTTTATAAAAACGTATGTAAATTACTTATAATTACATTATTGGTAACAATGACACCGATAAATGCAATTATAGTAAGTGCTACGGATGACACAGAAGAAATGACTACTAATCAAAATCAGGAGGCAGAAATAGTTAGAGAACTTGAAGAGAAGAGAGAGGAGAATACAAAGTACTTTTTAAAAGACGATGGAACTTATGAAGCAATATTATATGAAGAACCTATACACTATTTAAAAAATGGC
Organism: Clostridium sp. UBA7503; assembly: GCF_002477055.1. Taxonomy (NCBI): domain Bacteria; kingdom Bacillati; phylum Bacillota; class Clostridia; order Eubacteriales; family Clostridiaceae; genus Clostridium; species Clostridium sp. UBA7503. The sequence goes on along the minus strand of NZ_DLNT01000041.1, from coordinate 9,414 downwards.
AAATGGGTAGATATCAATAATTCATTGCATGATAAAGGGAATTATTATGAAAATAAAGAAAATGAATTCACTGTTAGGATAGGTAAAAATGCTAGTGATAAAGAGCTTATTTCTGTATCAAAGGATAAGTATAAAATATGGTGGAACATAGGTGTTGGTATCGGAGAAAAATTAGAAGAAGTACCAGCATCAGATGATAAAGGTGTTGAAGAAGAAAAACCAACTATAGATAATAAGAAAAACGAAGAAACAGAAAAGCCATCAACAGAGGATAAACCAAGTGAGGAAAGTGAAAAACCATCAGATGATGATAAACAAGAAGGGGAAATAGATAATCCACCTTTAGATGGCAAAACAGAGGGTGAAACAGAATCACCATCTACTGAAGACAAAAAAGGTGGAGAAACAGAAAAACCAACTACAAATGAAGAAATAAAGGATAGAATAGATGATTCACCTATTGATAGTGAAACTACTAAATTAAAAAAGAAAACTAATTTAATAGGAAAAGTATCAAAAAATACTACAATAGATAAAACTTTAAATAAAGAAGAAGAAAAAGTTAAAGAGAATAAAGAGAAAGAAGAAAAAAAAGATTCAAATAAAGATGAGAAAGTAAGTAAAGAAACTAAAGAAAATAATAAAGATGATATTAATGGAGATGTAAAAAGATCTAATAGTAGTGATAAAAATAAGAATAAAGATGATGATAAATTAAATAGAAATAGGATAATAAAAAATATAAGCAAACTAAGTAAAGCATCAGTAGAAAATACAGATATAAATAAAGTTATTGATGAAATGGTGAAACAACAACTTGGAGGTAATAGAAGGGCAAAAAGATCAATTAGTAATAATAAGAGTTTAAGAGATAAGATTAAAAAGGAAATTGATAAGAAGTTTTTACCTAATGTTAAATCAAGTGTAGAATTTAAGTCTATTTACGAAAATATTGACTTAGAGTATAAATTAATAGGAAAAACAGTAAAGGAAAATATAATATTAAATGAAAAAATAGATAATCCCTCAATTTTGTTTAATTTGAATATAGAAAATCTAAAACCTAGAGTTGAAGGAAATATAATTATATTTGAAGACCTAGAGACTGGAGCTGAAGTATTCCAACTAGATAAGCCTTTTATGTATGATGCAAAGGGAGAAATATCTGAGGATATTGAGCTAATATTCAAAGAAGCAGAAGAAGGAGGATATACATTAGAGATAGTTCCAAATAATGAATGGATTAATGATGACAAAAGAGAATTTCCAATTACAGTAGACCCAATAGTTAGAACAGATACTAACACTAATTATATAGAAGATACTTTTGTAGCATCAACGGATACTGAAAATAAATGGAACAACTTATTTCTTAGAGTTGGAAATGTTCAAACCGTAGGAACTACAGAGACATATGTTAAATTTACTAAATTACCTAAATTAAATGCTGGGGATATGGTAGTCGATGCAGAATTAGCATTATTTAAGATAAATGAAAAAAGTGGAACTGATGGACAAATAAATGCATATGAAGTTTCTAGCCCATGGGAGGCAACATCAAGTAAGGGCATAATATGGAAAACTAAACCTGGAGTTGAAAGTAGAATACTAGATATACAAACTGTTAAAAATGGTTGGTACTCCTGGAATGTAACTAAAGCTGTAAAAAACTGGTACACAAAAGGAAATAATTATGGTATAGCTTTAAAAAGAGATAAACCTACATCCGGAAATACTGCTTTTTTATCTTCAGATTGTCATAGTGCTTATAGTTCTGGATGGCCATTAGTATCAATTCGATATGTTAATAATACAGGATTGGAGAACTACTGGACATATCATTCACAGGATATGGGAAGAAGTGGAATAGGATATATTAATGATTATAATGGTAATGTTGTTTTTACCCATAATGATTATACAGCCTCAGATAGTAGGTTAGCATTGAAAATTGAACATGTTTATAATAGTAATGATAAAAGCATTGATATAGGGTACGGAAAAGGGTGGAAACTCAACATTCAACAAAGGATAACAGAAGAAGTAATAAGTGGTAAAACCTATTATAAATACTTTGATAGTGATGGAACTAATCATTATTTTTATTATGATTCAGCATCTAAAACTTATAAATGTGAAAGTCTTGAAGGTATTAAATTCTCTAAAAATAGTGATGGAAGCTATATGATTACGGATAAAGATAGAAATAAATTATATTTTGTTCCTGGTGGGTATCTTAAAACTATTACAGATACTACTAATAATACTAACACTATACTTTATGATGGAACTAGAATAAGTGGAGTTCAGGATAGCACAGGTAGAACTACACTTTTACAATATACATCAGGTGGAACGTTAATTGGTATCACTGATCCAGCTGGAAGAAAAATTAGCTATGCTTATAATGGTATACAATTAAGCAGAATAACTTATCCAGATGGTAAGGCATCTTATTATACTTATGAAGGTAATAACAATTTATCTTCTGTTAAAAGTTTAGATGGTGCTAAATTGCTCTATACCTATTATGAAGGTTCTACTTCAAGAGTTAAAACTGCTACTTATATAGATACAGCTGGGGCACAGGGGCAAAGTCTAGCCTTTAAATATAGGTATAATGAAACTGAAATAAAGGATGCTAAAGGTAGAACTAATACTTATCAATTTAACAATGGAGGAAATACAATATCTATTAAAGATTCCAATGGAAGTGCACAATATTATAAGTATAATACTAATGAAAAAGCAAAAAATAGATTAGAGCTGGAATCTAAAGTTCAAAAGACAAGCAATAATTATTTAATGAACCATAATTGCGAGTTAAAGGATAAATATTGGGCAAGTGACTATTGGACAGGTTCTGCAGGTACTAATGAATTTACTACTACAAAAGCTAACATGGGAAGATATTCATTAAAGGTAAATATGACAAATAAAACTAGTAGAAAATTTTATAGTCAAGCTGTTACCTTAGAAAAGGGTAAGACTTATACTTTTTCAGGGTATGTATCTACTAATGGAGTAAGTAGTACAAATAAAAAGGGTGCAGCTTTATTTGTAAATTATCAGAATAGTACCGGATCATATGCAACAATAGAATCTAAACATATAAGTGGAACTACCGGATGGAATAGAGAGTCAGTTACATTTACACTACCAGCAGATTCAAAATCTAACATTGTATATATTAGATGTGGAGTAATTGAAGAAACAGGAACTGCATATTTTGACAATCTACAAGTGGAGGATGGAAAGATTGCAAATAAATACAACATGGTAGAAAATGCAAATTTTGTAGAAAATGGAGTTGGTAGTACTACTTTTTGGACTGCTGGTGAATGGGAAAGTAGTAATGGACTATTTACAACTAAAGATTCAACTTATCCAACAAGTTTAGATAAGATAAACTCTGTTTATAAGATATCAGGTAATCCTAGTAAAAATAAAAATGTGTATCAAACTATAAATGTATCAGGTAAAAAAGATGATGTTTTTGTAGCATCTGGTTGGGCAAAGGGAGGATCTCTTCCAGTAGATGTTAGTGGGAGATATTTTGCTTTAGATGTTGGAATAAGAAGAACTGATGGATCATATCAGTGGGCAGTTATACCATTTAATGAAGATTCATATACTTGGCAATATGTATCTGGAAGGGTTAAAGCAGATAGTGATTATACAAGCATAAATATATATGGTCTTTATTATAAAAATGATAATAATGCTTACTTTGATGGTTTTCAGCTATGCAAAGAAGAGTTTGGTGAAAGTTTCCAATATGATGATAAAGGTAACATTATATCTACAGAAGATTTAGTGAAACAGCAAACTGATTATAAGTATGATGGGGAAGATAAATTAACTTCGGTTAAAGATCCTAAAGGAAATACTACTAAGTATTCATACGATAGTAATAGAAATTTAATTCAAACTACTACAGCTGAAAATGTTGTAAGTTCTTTTATCTATGATAATTACGGTAATTCTGTATCATCAAAGATATCTGGCAGTGGATTATTTATGGAAAGCAGTAATATTTCAAGTGATACTGCGGGATATACAAAGAGAACTATAGATACTAGTGGAAATCAAATACTTAATGTATATAGTGAATCTAAGGATACGTTAGATGTAACAATTAATTCAGAGGGAGTTGCTACTTATTATGGATACGATGAGACAGATAAGTTAGTAAACACAACTGGATATAAAAATTATGGGGATATAAGGAAGGCTGAAACTTTTCTTATCAATGGTAACAGTAGTGGAGATTTAGGCAGTAGGGCACTTCATATGGGCGCTGCTCCAGTTAAAGATAGCAAAGGGCACTATACTTTTAAAATTCAAGATGGTGGAGGAATACTATATAATTTAGGATTAAGTAAAAATAAAGGTACAATGGCCATGAAATTTAAGACCTATAGTAGCGGTAATCTTAGATATTTACTTCATAGTACATCTCCTAATAGCGGGTTATTTGGATTATATATAACACCTAGTAATAAAGTATGTTTAGCCTTTAAAGATAGTAGTGGTAATTGGAAAGAAGCAATTATATCAGATAAAGCTGTCAATGCTAATACTTGGTATTCTACAATAGTTCAATGGGAAAATACATCTTCAGGGTTAAAAGCTTCTTTAATAGTAGACGATGAAGTAAAAAGCACTACAGTTTCAAGCTTAAGAGACTTTACAGGTGGTAAAGTAATGATTGGTGCTAACTATATAAGGGAAGCGGCATTAAATGGAGAGGTGGAAGAATTATACTGTTCTACAGGTGTGGACAATTTAACAGAACTAAAGCAGCATTATAATAAATTGAAGAGTGGTAACTATGGATACTACAAAAATTGGGATGAATATGTTCCTTTAAGAGGAAATTCTTCAAGTATTAATGGACTTAGAGCACTTACAGATAAGAGCAAGTATGATTCATCTAATGAGTTAACTATGCAAGCTACAGGAGGCAGATATGCTAACTATAGTAGTGGAATAAGGGACAACTCAGGAACAATGAATCTTTGGCTTAAACCTAGTGTAAGTACTAGTACAAGATATATATTTTCTGGAACAACTAGAGAAAATATTGGTGTGATAGAGGCATATTTAGCTTCGGATAATAAAGTAAAGTTATCTGTTAAGAATAGTAGTGGAAATATTGTAGACATAATAACATCAAATACAGCTGTAACCACAGGACAATGGAATATGTTAACAATATCTTGGAATAAAAGCGGAACAACTCTTACAACCAATATGTATATTAATGGAAATAAAGAGAAATCAGCTTCAGGTACCTATAAAGATTTTTCAGGAGCTAATATATGTATAGGTCAAAAATTATCTGGTAGTTCAATAGAAGGAAATCTAGATGAACTCATACTTTCAAGCAAATGCTATGATGACAATACTGTAAAATCAATGTATACTAAAGGCAGAGGAAAAGTAACTGCTAGGGTAGGACAGAACAACTATACTTATAATAATGATAGATTATCAAAGGTTTCTAGCAATAGTACAAGCTACAACTTTACCTATGATGGAAATGGAAATCAGAAATCTGTAGCAGTGGGGAGTAGCACTTTAATAACCAATAACTATGATAATGTATCAGGTGTATTAAAAAATGCTACCTATGGAAATGGCAATACAGTAGCCTACGGTTATGATAATTTAAATAGGGTAACTAGTAAAACCTTAGATGGTAAGACAGCTTCAAAATATACCTATGATAATTCTGGAAATTTAGCTATATCCCAGGATTTAAAAAGCGGAATTACTAATAAATACACCTATGACTTAGCAGACAGACTAGTAAAAACAGAGGATTCAAATGGAAACTGGTTTAAATATGATTATGATAAGACTGATAAAACTAGTAAAAAAGAAAACTATATAGCAGGAAAATCATATTCCACAAGCTTTAATTTTGATAAAGACGGAAAAACTACTAAAGTAGCACTACCATCAGGAAAAAGTTTAGCTTATAGCTATGATACTATAGGACGAACTAAATCTAAAATATTAAACCTAGATAATAGCAAAACATTTAATACAGAGTATGAATACAAAGCTGGTTATGCAGGTTCAACAACTTCAATGGTATCATCAATAAAAAATGGCAATAGTGAAATAAAATATACCTATGATGCTTTAGGAAGAATTGAAACTGTAAATAATGGTAAAGTAATAAAGTATTATTATGATAGTTTAGGACAGGTTGTAAGAGAAGATAATGGAGAACTTAATAAAACTCTAGCCTATACCTATGATCAAAGTGGGAACATTCTAAAGGTTTTAGAATATGCACTAATAAGTAACGCAACACTAGGAGCAGCAACTAAAGCTGTAGATTATAGCTATGGTGATAATAATTGGAAGGATAAGTTAACCTCTTATAATGGAAAAGCCATAACCTATGATGCCATAGGAAATCCATTAACTTATGATGGCTACACCTTTAAATGGGAAGGTGGAAGAACATTATCCTCGATTACAGGAAATAGTAAAGACATTAGTTATAAGTATAATAGTGATGGAATAAGAACAGAAAAAACAGTAAATGGAGTGAACTATAAGTATACATTAGAGGGAAGTAACGTAGTTTATGAAGAAATAACTAATGGGAGTGCTGTAGATAAGATAGTATATAATTATGGTGATAATGGTTTAGTAGGCTTTACTCTAAATGGTAAAGAGTATTTCTACATTAGAAATGCCCAGAGTGATATCATAGGAATACTAGATTCTAATGGAACTCAAGTTGTTTCTTATATTTATGACACCTGGGGCAAATTAATATCTATAACAGGAGATAAGGCATTAGGAGAAAAGAATCCTTATAGATATAGAGGCTATAGATACGATACAGAGACTGGATATTATTACTTGCAATCAAGATATTATAATCCTGAGTGGGGAAGATTTTTGAATGCAGATGGAGTAGTATCTACAGGACAAGGATTCATTGGGTATAATATGTTTGCTTATTGTTTAAATAATCCTGTAAATACCGCTGATCCTAATGGCTTTAGACCTATATATACTCAAGGTGAAGAAACTGAGAAAATGAGAGAAGCGTCTTACCAAGCAGTTAAGAAAATGTATATAAATAAGCATAATTATAAGTTAAACAATTGGTATAGACCACCGAATATAGATTATAAAACATTTTATTCAGATATTGAGGTATTAAAGTTTTCTATAAATAAACCTGAATCATTTCTTAAAGTTCTTCTAATAGGAGGAGAAGCGGGATTAGCAAAAGTGTATAAGGAATATAAATACTTTGGTTGGTATCTAGACACGCCACATATTGATAGTGCAATTGGATTAGATATTTCTTGGGATAATTTTATAGTTTCTGCATATGGAAAATTAGCGTTAATTGAAGGTGGAGCTTCAGTTTATATTCCCATTCCATTTACTAAAAGAAAACTTGAAATAGGAGGAGCTGTCGATATGTTCTCTATTGGGGGAGGAGTTGGAATATATGATAATAAATTTAAAATTGGAGCACATTTAGGGTATGGATATGATCTTTTTTTAGGAATTAAATAAATCTATAGTATAAACTTATTTAATTCATCGAAATGATAGCGAGGACATTTTATATTTGTTTTGTTCATTGTTCTTCTCTCCTTTTTGGGGGGATAATTAGTTCTAGGTAAACATATTATATTTCCAAGGGTTGAGAAGTTCAATGTTCATATAACTTAACAGAACATAAAATATAGTGAGGAGAGGAAATATGAATAAAATTATAAAATTTAAATATATATATATTTTATTACCACTAACATATTTTTTTGTTTCTTTTGCAATTTCCCTTAATTATTATTTAATTGGTGATATGAAAAAAGTAAATAAAACAATTATATCAACTTTTATATTTACATTAGTATTTGTTATCTTATGGTCAATAATCATGTCTTCACTGGGATATGATTATATATTGGATAGCATATTCGGGTTGTTCTATATTTATACTGTGAGTACAATTTTTAGTATTTACCTTATAAAGTGCCAAAAGGATTATATAGAAAAGATTAAGTATGACAAATAAGGGGATATTATGAAGTTAATTACACAAAATACATGTGATAGACCGAATTACAAGTATAGTATATATACAGAAACACAGCTAATTTATAGAGTAGAAGCAACTAAAGGAACTTTTGCAAGTTTATGCAAGATAATAGTATACGATAAGTATGGTATCGAATTATATAATGTAGCTCAGAAAAATTTTAATAAGATTATTTTAAGATTAATACCTTTTATGAGTTTTTTTAAATTTAGCGTCTGTCCATTTGAGGTATACAAGGATGATATTCGTGTGGGAAGTATACATGAAAAATCTAATGGTGGATGCAATATTATTGCAGATATAAATGGCATTGATTATGAAATTATTGAGCAAACTGAAAAATATGTTCATATATTTAAAGAAAATGAACAAGTAGGCTTAATAGAAAGAATAAATTCATCCATTAACAATGCATATGATTATATAATCTTACTTAATAAAAATATTCCAAGCGAAATAGTTACTATATTTTCAATTATAGTAGATTTAACATGGAACTATGGATGTAGAAGAAATGATATAAATTTTTATAATGGAATAAAGACTAACTATCATGAGAAACGTTGGAATTTACAGGGGAAAAATTTGAATAAAAACTGGACACCTAAAGAAGAATAGATAGTTAGTGATATAATTATGTAAAATTGCTTTTTAAGAAGAATTAATAATTGCTGTGTTATTTATTATATGGAAATGTATATAAGATTTTAAATACCCTATAGAGTAATTTACTACAAAACTACTCTGTAGGATATTTTTATATGTAAATATAATGGAAAATTGTTTTTGTAAATCTTAGTCTATACCTATGATGCCATAGGAAATCCATTAACTTATGATGGTTATACCCTTAAATGGGAAGGTGGAAGAACATTATCATCTATAACAGGAAATAGTAAAAACATTAGTTATTAAGTGATTCTTAGCTTCAGAGGTAGTAGAATATCCTTACTACCTCTGAATGTTAGAAGAACTTATCCAGGGTCGTGTCGGCTCTTATCGCCACATTGTATAAGGGTGGAGTGTTAGAGTCGCTAGACATCGGATAAGTATAATAGTGATGGAATAAGAACAGAAAAAACAGTAAATGGAGTAAACTATAAGTACACACTAGAAGGAAGTAACGTAGTATATGAAGAAATAACTAATGGAAGTAAAGTAGATAGGATTTTATATAACTATGGAGATAAAGG
>NZ_DLNT01000041.1:0-120 GCF_002477055.1 Clostridium sp. UBA7503 | reverse complement strand
TGGGGTAAGTTAATATCTATAGATTAAAAAGGAAACTCCTTTTCATATTCATTCAAATGAGTAAGCTCCACTAGCCAAATTAAAATTCGGAGTGTCACTTAAGGCATTAGGAGAAAAGAA